>CAMCZA010000001.1 GCA_945885515.1 Ferrithrix thermotolerans DSM 19514
AAATATTTAACTTTGTTAGAAGTTTCTAAACTTCTAGGTGTTCATTACATGACGGTTTATCGTTATGTTCGCGAGGGAATGTTGCCGGCGGTTCGCGTTGATCGTGGTTGGCAAGTTGATAAAACTGTGTTAAAAGATTTTCAATTAGCTAAAAAATCAAGCGGCAAAGGAGAATCTAAAGCCCGTCATGGTGGACGTGATTCGGCAGATTGGGTTGATCGCATTGTTGGGCGGTTGATTGACGGCGATGAGGTGGGTTCAGCGAATATCTTAAATTCGGCACTTCGTAGTGGCCATGATCTTCAGTTTATTTATGTGGATATTTTGATCCCGGCACTAGTGGATATCGGCGCTCAATGGGAATCTGGCAAGATAGATATTTATGTTGAGCATCGCTCATCTGAAATTGTTTTTCGTTTGATTGTTCAACTGAGTTTAAAATTTAAGCGTCGTGGACTTGATCGAGGCACGGTAGTTGTTGGAGCGCCAAAGGGAGAACTGCATTCGCTGACAATTGCAATGATCACACATTTATTGCGCTACGAAGGTTGGAATGTTTCTAATCTCGGGGCCGATCTTCCGGCTGATGAGTTTGGCAAAGCGGTAAAGAATCTTCAAAATGTGGTTGGTGTTTGTGTGGTTACGACGATGTCTAGTTCGCTTTCTGAAGCCGCTAAATCAATTTCAGCCGTGCGAAAAGTTTCTAAATCAAATGGTGATAAATCCGCTAAACCGATGGTCAAATGTTTTGTTGGTGGATCAGCGATTCGATCTGATGATCATGCTCAAGAACTTGGCGCTGATAAATGGGTCAAAGACCCTCGAGAGTTGATTGCCGTTCTAGATTCAGTGCTTAGCAAAGCTAGTTAACAGCGCTAGTTAGCGAGTAGTTACTACGAACAGGTGTTCGCTACAGTGCTGGTATGCAACTAGACACTAAACAACGAGTCACAGAACTTCTAGTAAAAAATCAGTTAGTAACAAAACCGCCGGTTGTAGAGCGCTTAGCTGTTGGCGACAATGTTCGAGACTTGTTGCCCGATTCAGGGTTGGTGCGCGGGCGCATCGTGCGTTGCAGTGGTGACGCAGGTTTATCGCTGGCGCTTTCACTTTGCTCGCGCGCAACGCAACAAGGTTCGTGGCTCGGTGTTGTCGGTGTAGATCACCTTGGCGTGCTTGCCGCTGTTGAGCATGGTGTCGCTCTAGAACGAACAGTGTTGGTGCATCCACCTCAGACATCGCGCGAATGGTCGGTCACGGTTGCTGCAGCGATAGAAGGTTTTGATCTATTAATTGTTGCCGTGCCGGCTCGACTGTCGGCCAACGATGCCAGACGAGTACAGACACGATTGCAGTCTCGTCGTGCAGTGATGATCATTGTCGACAATGCGACGATCTCACAATCTGCTGCCAGATCAATTGATGACATAAATCGTTCAAATACATTTCTTGCTGATGTTGTTTTAGATACCAAAACAAAAAGTTGGACTGGTGCTGACAATGGTTCTGGATATTTGCAATATCGCGATGTTCATATCAGGGTTAGCGGGCGTCGAGTGGCTCGCGAACGTGAATGTTTGGTTACCCGACCGTGCTAACTAGATAAACGCGACCGTGCCAACCAGATAAATCAGCCAAAAATTATCAGTATGTTCGCATCTCGGCGATTAGCGGTACTGCAATGTCTTGATTGGTCTGCAGTTGTCGCGGCGAAAAGTTCAAATAAACCGTGTGCAGTCGTGCATGCACAAAGAGTCATATCGCGTACTCCTGGTGCGATGCGTTATGGCGTACAGGTTGGCATGCGTCGTCGACATGCTCAAGCATTGTGTCCAGATATAGAAATCGTTGCACATCAGCCAAATCGCGATCGTAATGCGTTTGATGCAGTTGTTCGCAAAGTTAACGAACTTGTACCGCTGATCGAAGTCAGCGAGCCAGGCTTAATTGTGTTCGCCGCGCGAGGTCCATCTAGATATATGGGTGGTGACGAGATGATGGCATCAAAAATAGTTGAAGCGCTCAAGACTTTGGTTGCCAGCGAGTTATTGATTGGTGTGGGCGTTGCTGACAGTCGTTTGGCTGCGCATATTGCTGCGAGCGCCAGTGCCAGCAATAGTGCTAGCAGTAACTCAAATTTATTTGCGCCGTATGTAGTTGAGCCAAATAAAACTAGTGAGTGGCTTGCCCCGCAATCTGTGCGGGTACTCAGCGAATTCGCAAACGTTAATCGTGAAACTGTTTCACTGCTTGAGCGACTCGGGCTCAACACGCTGCGAGATGTCTGTGCTCTCAGCGAGTCTGTTTTGGCGGGCCGATTTGGTGAGTTAGGTTTTGAACTGCATCGGCTTGCGCGGGGCGACGAGCAACATCAACTTGTTGTGGTAGCGCCGCCACCAGAGCATCTTTGTGTCGAGAAGTTTGATCAGCCAGTTAGCGATCAACAAATCGTAATCAACAGCGTGCAGAGGATGGCCAGCGCATTTACCGAGTATTTTTCGGTTAATGGCGCTGTTTGCGTGCGAATTGTCATCGCATTCGAATTAGAAAACGGCAAGCGTTTTGAGCGACTGTGGTATCGCCAGCAAGGATTAACCGCAAGCGCGATTGTCGAGAGCGCAAAGTGGCAACTTGAAGCATCGCTGACTAGCAAATTCGCTAGTGAACTTGCTAGTGAACTCGCCAGCAACGGCCTAGTTCGCGTGCAGTTAATTGCCGATGAAGTGCGTGTCGATACAGCGCGTCAACTTAAGTTGTGGGGTGGCAGCACGCAAACTGACGAAACAGCAACACAGGCAATTGGTCGATTAAGCGAATTGCTGGGTTCTGCTGCTGTGCAAGTTTTTAAGTGGCAAGGTGGACGCGATCTGTTAGATAGCTATCAACTTGTTTCAGCAACGCACACTCAAACTATCGGCAGTAGTGACAACACTGAACAACCAGCAGTGTCAAAATGGCGTGGTGCGTTGCCTACGCCGTCACCGAGCGTTGTTTATCCTGAGCCAGTTCAAGCCCAGATAAATGACCAATTCGGAAAGTTGTTAAGTGTCAGCGCACGCCATGAGTTAAGCGCATCGCCAGTCACTGTAATTATCGGCGCGACACACTACAAAGTAAATTCATGGGCAGGGCCTTGGCCAGTTGAAGAGCACTGGTGGGATATTGCTCGCAATCGGCGATTAGTGAGGCTGCAATTAGTCTGCGAAAAAATTCAATCAAAGAAAACCGCGACAGAAAATACTGCGACGGGCAAAGTCTCAATAGATAGCGCGGCACAAGTTTTAGCAATGTTGGTAATACTTGAACACGGCGAGTGGACAGTTGCAGCAATATACAACTAGTTGTATCAAGCGATATTGTGCAGTTGATGGTTCTTGACGCAGGCATTGAATTTGTGGCTAAGTTTTGTGCAGATCTGGCAACACACACACCAATAGACGATCGTGAGCGAGAGTCAATCAAAGTATTTCGCGAACTTGCTCCATTGTTGAGCGCACCATTTGATGAACACAGCGACACAACACATGTGACTGGCTCGGCGATTGTTGTTGGCGCACCAGGTGTGGTGTTGCATTTGCACAAACGCTTGAACATGTGGCTGCAACCAGGTGGACACATTGATGCCAGCGAATCAGTTGATCAAGCAGCAATGCGCGAAGCCCGTGAAGAAACTGGTTTACAGTTGCAACACTTTTTAGGCTTGCCCAAATTTATTCATCTTGATGTTCACCCCGGCCCACGCGGACACACTCATTTAGATGTTCGATTTTTATTGATTGCCGACAACGAAACTTTTGCTCCAGCCGAAGGCGAAAGTCAGCAAGTTAAATGGTTTAGTTTTGACGAGGCATTGCAGGCCTCTGAAGACGGGGCTCGTGGGGCGATTCGTGTTGCCCGCCAAATCGTCAATAGATAAGCGGTTTACACTCGCTGGTTAGTACGAACATATGTTCGCTACGATAAGCCAATGGTTGATTATGCCGAATTGCATTGTCGATCAAACTTTTCGTTTTTATACGGGGCTTCACATCCTGAGCAACTTGTCGAGTCGGCAGTTGATAATCAGTTGAGTGCGCTTGCGCTGACCGATCGCAACGGATTTTATGGTGTCGTAAAGTTCGCCCAAGCGGCTCGCGGGTTTGGGCTGCCAACTTTGTTTGGTGTTGAACTGACTTGTTCTAATCAGCACAGTGATACCAGCAGCAGTGATCCACAAATTGTTTTGATCGCTGATGGTCAATCTGGTTATTCGCGACTATCGCATGCGATAACTATTGGCCAGTTAGCGGGCTCAAAGTCTGCACCTGTTTTTGATACGGCAAAAATCGCCGAAGATGTGGCTGGTCAATGTTGGGTCTTGACGGGAGCAAGTAGTGGCATAGTCAATCAAGCGCTCGAACAACACGGACCAGAGGCGGCTTCGCGTCGGTTGCAAAAACTCGTTAGCGAATTCGGTCGCGACCGAGTGTTGGTCGAATTATGTGATCATGGCGACCCACTTGATTCAACACGCAACGATGCACTCGTGCAGTTGGCGATGCGAAATAATTTGCAGTGTGTTGCCACTAACGATGTCAGTTATGCATCGCTACGTGAGTATCGGCTAGCAGTTGCGCTGGCAGCAGTTAGGCAACGCGCAAGTCTTGACGAGATTGATATTCATTTGCCCCCTGCTCCAAGTGCATATATTCGTAGCGGCAAAGAGCAGCTTCGGCGGTTTCGTCGGTATCCGGGGGTCATCGAACTGACAGGCGAGATAGCAAAATTATCGGCGTTTGATTTGTCTTTAGTTGCGCCGAAACTTCCACCGTTTATTTGCCCAGATGGATTAGATGAAATTTCATATTTGCGTTTACTCGCCGAACAAGGAGCAACTCGCAGATATGGGTCGCGACCTGTGAGCAACATTGAAGATCTTTCGTTGCGCGCCAGAGCATGGAAGACGATTGATAACGAACTAAATGTCATTGAGCGACTTGGGTTTGCCGGCTATTTCTTGGTCGTTTGGGACATCGTGCGGTTTTGTCAGCGTTCAAATATATTTTGTCAAGGTCGGGGAAGCGCGGCCAACAGCGCGGTTTGCTTTGCCCTAGATATAACCAAAGCCGATGCCGTTTCGCTGGGTTTGTTGTTTGAGCGATTCTTATCGACTGAGCGTGATGGCCCACCAGATATCGATATAGATATTGAAAGCGGACGGCGAGAAGAA
Source organism: Ferrithrix thermotolerans DSM 19514 (assembly GCA_945885515.1). Lineage (GTDB taxonomy): Bacteria > Actinomycetota > Acidimicrobiia > Acidimicrobiales > Ilumatobacteraceae > BACL27. The sequence continues at coordinate 5,210 of CAMCZA010000001.1, forward strand.
GTTATTCAATATGTTTTCAACCGCTACGACCGACATCATGCCGCACAAGTTGCCAATGTGATCACATATCGCTCACGCTCGGCAATTCGCGATATGGCCAGGGCGCTTGGTTTTGCTCCGGGTCAGCAAGACGCATGGAGCAAGCAAGTCGGAATGTTTGGCTCACTGTCAAACTCTGAAAACACACAACATGAAATACCGACCCAAGTAGTAGATCTTGCTCGCCAAGTTTTAGACGCACCACGACATTTAGGCGTTCACTCTGGGGGCATGGTGATTTGTGATCGCCCCGTCAGTGAAGTTTGTCCTGTTGAGTGGGCACGAATGAAAGATCGCAGTGTGTTGCAATGGGATAAAGACGACTGCGCAACGATTGGTCTTGTCAAGTTCGATTTACTCGGTCTAGGAATGCTTTCTGCGCTACATAACGCGGTTGATTTAATTGCCGAATTTCGTGGTGAAAAAATTGATTTGGCAACGATTCCACAAGAAGACGAGGTCTATTCAATGTTGTGTCGTGCTGACACAGTTGGCGTTTTTCAAATCGAGTCGCGCGCCCAAATGGCAACACTGCCAAGACTCAAACCAAGAAGGTTTTATGACCTGGTCGTTGAAGTCGCGCTAATTCGTCCTGGCCCAATTCAGGGAGGTTCAGTTCATCCATATATTCGTCGTCGCAATGGTCAAGAACCAGTGACTTATTTACATCCACTATTAGAAAACAGTTTAGGAAAAACACTGGGCGTGCCGTTGTTTCAAGAACAGTTAATGCAAATGGCAATTGACGTCGCAGGTTTCACTGCTACTCAAGCCGACGAGTTGCGTCAAGCGATGGGTTCAAAGCGTTCGCAGGTGCGCATGGAGCGACTTCGTCAGCGACTATATGACGGCATGTCAAAACATGGGATCATTGGCACGGTTGCCGATGAGATTTTTGAAAAAATGCAAGCGTTTTCTAGTTATGGGTTTCCTGAAAGTCATTCTGTTTCGTTTGCATATCTTGTTTATGCCTCTTCATGGATCAAATATCACGAACCTGCTGCGTTTTATGCGGCACTATTAAATTCGCAACCGATGGGTTTTTGGTCGCCGCATTCGCTTGTGCAAGATGCTCGCCGACATGGTGTTGTAGTTCATGGCCCAGATTTAAATGCATCCAAAGCCGGCGCAACTTTAGAACCGTGTCACGAGTCAACTGGCGGGTTCGCGGTGCGACTCGGAATCTCCGGTGTGCGTGGTGTTGGCTACGAACTGGCATGCACAATAGAAACAGCGCGGCCTTTTGCAAATATGGAAGACCTCGTGCGTCGAGTACCGCAACTGAATCTCTCACAGATTGAAACACTGGCAACAGCAGGTGTCTATACACAATGTTTTGGCATATCTCGGCGAGATGCATTGTGGTCAGCAGGTGCAGTAATCCAAAGTCGCCCAGATCGTCTTGCTGGGGTTACTACGGGCAGCGATTCACCCCAATTGCCTGGCATGCAACCAATTGAAGAGTCAATTTGTGATCTTTGGTCAACAGGTATTTCTGTTGATGGGCATCCAACTCAGTTCGTGCGCAGTCAGTTGAGCAAACTTGGTGTGCTTACGGCGAGCGAACTGCCAAATGTCGAAAATGGCTCACGAATATTTATAGGTGGTGTTGTTACGCATCGACAACGCCCGTCAACTGCACGGGGTGTGACATTCATAAGTCTTGAAGACGAAACTGGCCTAATAAATGTGATTGTCTCACAAGGTTGTTGGCGACGCTTTCGTCACGCTGCAATTAACGCATCAGCACTAGTAGTTCGAGGGAGAATCGAATCTGCTCACGGAGTAGTAAATATCGTCGCCGAACATTTAAGCGAACTAAATATTGTTGTTGGCGTCAGTTCAAGAGATTTTCGCTGAAGCAGCAACTACTCCAAGCATGACAAACACGACCCCAGCGATGTATCGCTGAATAAATGGCAGTGTTTTCCCCCTGACAAGTATTTCGCGAAGTGAACTTGCGGTAAGTGCGTAGGTTCCGTCGGTGATGAACCCGCAAATCACGAACACGGCACCAAGTATCAGTGCTTGAAGTGCACTCGAACTTTTGTCTTGGTCAATAAACTGCGGAAGAAATGAAATAAAGAACAGCGCAACTTTTGGGTTGAGAGTGTTGATAATAAAACCTTGACGGAATGCCTGAAAATTGGTCATCGAACTAGCCAGTGAGGCAATCGCCGCAGGCTGACGCAGCAGCGTGCGCAAACCGACAGATATTAGGTACAACGCACCAAGATATTTGACGGCATTGAACGCACTGGGTGATGCAGCAAGAATTGCTGAAAGTCCGGCGGTGGCCGCCAACACGTGCATAAATGTGCCAAGTTCGATACCCGCTACGGCCGCAAGTCCGATAGACCGACCATCCGAAACGCTGCGATTGACAATGTATAAAACTGCGGGACCAGGAATAACAAGTAATGCAAAAGATGCAATTGCAAACGAGATGAGAGAGTTGCTGTCGGGCATCTATTCGTCTGGCTGTTCGTTCAAACCGTCGTTGAAGCCTCGGTACATTTCGTAAATTTCTTTGCAAGCCTGACACATCGGCAATTGTTTTGGATCGCGCGATGGCACCCAGACATGTCCGCATAGTGCTTCAACTGGCGTGCCATTAATTCGGGCTTCAAGAACTTTGGCTGCAGCCGACTCGTCGCCTTCTGTTTTAACAATATGGGCCACCAATGGTTTGCCGGTTTGCAAAACATGTTCGGTTTGACGATCAATGACCGTGCTCGGTGATGTCTCAATCGAAGATAACGGCGCTGATAACGGCACTGATAACACGGTTAATTTTACGGCTGAGTGCACGATTCATTAAACCATGTTTGCTCGCATCTAGACTGTGATTATGCCCGTGTATGAGTTTCGATGCCGAACATGTGACGAGACTTTTGAAGAGCGTCGCGCAATGTCGCAGGCCAACGAGCCAGCAAAGTGCGCGCAAGGCCACGAGAACTCTGTACGTCTACTTTCGGTCTTCGCCTCTGTTGGTGGCGGATCTAGTGCCAGCGCGGCGCCGTCAATGCCAGCGCCAAAAATGGGTGGTTGCGGTTCTGGCTGCGGCTGCCATAGCTAATCAATTTAGACAGTACACATTGCCTTTGGCGACGATGAACCAATCAACTAGTGCGATGCCTGCATCTTGACAGCGAGTCTTTGCCAACTTGAATTGAACTTCGTCCGTCAATTGTTGACCAAGACCAGATCGACAAGTACACAAGCAAATTGTCACAACTGACTCGATGTTGATCGCCGAGCCAATAACTCGATCAATTATTGCGGTGAGTTGAAGTTTCGAGTCGAAGGCGAAAATGCCGACGCCTCGTTGAAGTTCGTCGCAACAAAGGATGATTGTTTCGTCTCGCAGTGGCCGCATCAACGCCAACGAAAACACGGATAACTTCTCGGACTGGGTCAAAATTGGGTCTAGTTGCGCGCGTGGCACATCGATTGGTGGTGTAATTGTTTCAAGCATTGCCCAACAGTAACGCGAGGGTGTTACGCGTTAACAAAAATCACGGCACCGTAAATCAGTGCAGCGCTGATCACGATTGGCACGACTACGCCGAGCAACTTGGGTCTCAACCGATTATTTGGCGCAAGCACGACGGCGCCACAGATGGCGCCAACCGCAGCCCCACCAAAGTGTCCGCCAATTGAAATTCCGGGAATTGTCAAAGTGATAACAATATTGATGACAAAAGTAAGACCCAGTCCACTGCTCATCGGGTTTTGCCCTGCTTGTCGCATGCCGACAACTGCTGCGGCCATCAAGCCAAAGACAGCACCCGACGCCCCACCAGTCAAACTGTTTGGGCTGAGTATCAGCGCGCCAACAGAGCCACCTAGCAGCGAAGCAAAGTAGAGCAATCCAAAACGCAACGAGCCGATCTGGGGCTCGAACATTTGACCCAATTGAAAAGCCAGCAACATATTCATCGCCACATGAAAAAGTCCAAAGTGTACAAAACCGCAACTTATTAATCTGTACCACTCACCTTGTTCAAGAAAGTATTTTGCAATTACAAAATTGTCAGACGCGGTTGAAAAATTTGTAATTATCATCCAAAGATATAGGCCGACATTTATTGAGACGATCGCATTGGTAAAACTTGTTTTGCTAGTAGAGGACTTTCGAAAATCAGGTCTTCGGTTGTTGAATCGTTTTTTACTTTCTGGCGCAGACTGCGTCGCGCGTGGAAGCGGGGGAGGAATTTGTGGTGGAGGAAAACTCACGATTTTAAGCGGGTAAAAGTAGCGCTTCTTGGCGATTTGCGATGAACCACTTAATTGTTTCGCCTAGACCTTCTTCAAAATTCATTGTCGCACGCCATCCAAGTTCGCGCTCGGCACGAGACGCATCGACGCGTCGTCGGGGTTGACCGTCTGGTCGTGATGAATCCCAAACGAGTTCACCTGTAAACCCGACGATACGAGCAATCGTCTCGGCAGTTTCGCGAATCGTAATTTCGCGGTTGTTGCCAAGATTCAGTGGCTCACTCGAGTCGTGCAGTTCTGCTGCCAACAAAATTGCTCGTGCGGCATCTTTGACATATAAATAGTCTCGACTCGCCGAGCCAGTGCCCCAAACATCAATTTTCTCAAGGCCTTGTTCTTTTGCTTCCACACATTTTTTGATCAGCGCCGGAATCACATGTGAGACATCCGGATGGAATTTATCTCCTGGTCCAAATAAATTCGTCGGAATCAAAAATGCAAAACGCTGACCATATTGTTGGGCGTTCACTTGTGCGTGAACAAGCAACGCTTTTTTGGCGATGCCGTATGGGGCATTCGTTTCTTCCGGGTAGCCGTCCCAAATTGATTCTTCCCGAAACGGCACCGGAGTAAATTTTGGATAACTGCACACGGTGCCGAGTAGAACTGTTTTTTCAACACCGGTCATGCGGGCTGCTTCGATTGTGTTGGTTCCCATCATCAAGTTGTCAAGATAAAGCGGAGCAGGAGCAATTTGGTTGTAGCCGATTCCGCCGACTCGCGCCGCCAGATGTACGACGTGACTTGGTTTATGTTTCGCAAATAGCTCAAGGGCAACGCCAGGCTGAGTTAGATCTGCTTCGCTTCGACGGGGCGCAATAACTTTGGCGCCTGCTTGGTTGAAAGCATCCACAACATTTCGTCCGAGAAACCCGTTTCCACCAGTTACGACGACGACACGATCATTCCAAAATTTCGTAAATGAAGATCTTTCACTCATACAGGTAACATCGTACGCTTCAAATTACTGTGACTAGCAGTACGGCTTTTAACGCCATGTGTTTGGCAATATTGGCGTTACACCCGATACGAAGCTAAGGCGGGCAGAATAGAAGGTGTGCGCGTGGCTTACTCTTTAGAGCAGTGTTGGCATCGCGTGCCAGGTGGGACAGCAACTTCGGCAATTGAAGTTGCTAAAGCGATGTCGGGTGCGCGACCAGATGTGAATTTTGTAGGGGTTTCAGGGCGCCATAAACATCAACCTGACTCGTTAGTTTTACCTTCAATTGAAGTGAATCAACTCGCCATGAGTAGTGCATTGCTTTATGAAACTTTGCTTCGACTTGGTTGGCCAAATGTCGAGCGGGCGACTGGCGATGTTGACTTGTTGCATTGCACTTCGATTATTCCGTTTGTATCTCGCGCAAAAATGGTCGCGACGGTTCATGATTTGGCATTTTTAAAGTATCCAGAATTCTTTAGCCGTCGTGGTAACTCAGTATTTCGGCGAAGTTTGAAAGTTTTATTGAAGCGTGCAGAAATTTTGCTGTGTTCATCGCAAGCAACGCTCAATGACTGTCTCGAATTTGGTTTCTCGGCTGATCGATTGCGCCATGTTCCGCTCGGGGTAAATGCGCCGGTGATTGCACCGAACGCAGTGCAAGTTCTTGATCGCTTGGGTTTATCGGGTGAGTATCTTTTGTTTGTCGGCACCTTGGAGCCACGGAAAAACCTTTCTCGGCTGGTGGCTGCGCTCGAAACTCTTGGTGACTCGGCGCCACAACTAGTTGTCGTAGGCGCAACCGGTTGGGGAGATTTAGAACTTGATTCGACAACAAACGATAAATCAAAAACTTCAACTCGCGTCAAATTTCTAGGTTTCGTCGCGGCTAGTGATCTGAGCGTTCTATATTCAAACACCATCGCATTTTGTTATCCGTCAATAATGGAAGGCTTTGGATTGCCAATTCTTGAAGCGATGAGTTTTGGCGTTCCAGTCGTGACCAGTCGTGGTTCATCAACACAAGAAGTTGCTGGTGGCGCAGCGGTACTTGTGGATCCATTTGATATTGCCAATATTGCCAGTGGAGTAACTGAGGCAATGACTCGTCGAGACGAACTTGTATCACTTGGGCGAAAACGGGCTGGCGAGATGACATGGCACCAAACAGCAGTGCGCACTGCGGCAGTTTATGACGAGGTGCTCAAGTGAAATCAAAACAGATCGGCGTTAATTTATTGTGGTTGCGCACCGGTCAAGTAGGTGGCTCGCAAGAATATTTGATCCGCCAATTGGTGGGTGCGTCATTAAACGAGAAACCCAATCTTGACTGCAAAATTACGCTGTTCACACAGCCAGGTTTTGCGCTACATCACCCTGAAATAGCAAATATATATAAGTGCATCGAGGCCCCAGCGCACCGTGGAAATCGTGCAGCGCGAATCGCGCTTGAACAAACTTGGCTTGTAAATAAATCTCGCAAGTTTGATCTGATGCACCATGGTGGTGGAACTTTGCCGAGGTTCGGTGTGTCACGCTCAGTCTTGACTATGCACGATGTGCAATATCTTTCGTTTCCTGAAAATTTTAGTCGTGTGCGACTGGCGTATCTGCGGAAAGTTATTCCGAGTTCGCTGACTCGAGCATCAATTGTCACGACGCCAACCGAGTATGTGCGGCAACGATTAGTTGAGTCATTTGGTTTGAAAGCCAACAAGATTTGTGTTGTTCGCCATGGCGTCGATGAGACTGTCGGCAAAAATGCGACAACCGAGGCCGAATTACGACATCGGCTTCGACTGACGGATAAAAGAGTAATTTTTCTGCCAGCGATTACTCATCCACATAAAAATCACAAATTTTTATTGCTGCTGATGAAATCTCATTGGACCGACAAAGACCTCGTGCTTGTTTGTGCTGGTGGACGAGGTCGAGCAGAAGAAGACTTCATGCGCGAAGCTCGTCGCCTGAATTTAGACGAACGAGTTGTGCGAATCGGTCGCGTTAGTGATGACGACCGAGATGGATTGATGAAATTGGCGAGTGCACTCGTGTTTCCGAGTTTGTACGAAGGTTTTGGGGCACCTGTGATCGAAGCAATGACTCTTGGTACACCAGTTATTGCCAGCAATTGTGCATCGCTACCTGAAGTCATCGGCGATGCTGGTTTAGTTTTGCCACTTGAGATAGATGCCTGGGCCGATGCTCTACAAGTTGTTGACGCAAAGCGTGAAAAATTTGTCATGGCTGGCAAACTTCGGGCGATGCATTATTCGGTCAGAAACTCTGGCAGTGATCTGCTGAGTGCATATGAAGCGGCGTTGTGATGTCTAATAAATTGCGACTCGTAGTTTTATGCCCGCATTTTGAGCCTGATATGGCGCCGACTGGTGTCGTGATGACACGAATTGTCCACGAACTAGCAAATCTTGGCCACGAGATACATGTGGTCACATCGCTGCCGTGGTACCGCAAACATCAAGTTGAACAAGGCTGGGCAGGAGCATTATGGAGAGTTGAAAAGACTCAGTGGGGCTCGATCACCCGTGTTCAGCCATTCGCCGGCAAGACAAAATTAAATTTACTGCGACGTGCAGTCGGCTTTATTTTATTCAGCGCAATCGTTGGTTTGCGCAGCATTGTTGCCGGAGGATTACCGCGTCGGATTGACGGAGTACTGGCGATGTCGCCACCGCTGACACTCGGTCTCACCGGCCGACTAACAAAGTTGTTTCGTGGAGGGAAACTAGTTTTTAATATTCAAGATATTTTTCCAGATGCCGCAATTGAAACTGGTGCGATCTCAAATAAAATAATTATTAAAGCAGCCAGATGGCTTGAGCGAGTCAGTTATCAGAACTCCGACTTGGTTGTTTTGCTGTCCGATGACCTAGCCAACAATGTGCAAAGAAAGTTAGACCAGCGCATTCATAATCGTGTGCGAGTAATTCCGAACTTTGTGGACACGCAAGCAATAACGCCAATGTCGCGGATGACTAACTACAGAACCGAACTCGGCATCGACGACTCGCTGATTGTGATGTATGCCGGAAATGTTGGGTTTTCGCAATCACTTGAGATGATGATTGCGGCTGCAAAAGAGTTGCCACATTTATTTTTTGTTATCAATGGTGAAGGCGCGGCTCGCGAATCGTTAATTAGTTCTGCTGTCGGACTAAGCAACTTAAAATTCGGTGACTACCAAGATGTCTCGCGGCTAAGTGAAGTGCTGGCTACTGGAGATATCCATGTTGTTGCGCTAAAGCGCGGTCTTGGTTCGGTGAGTGTGCCATCCAAAACATATTCAGTTCTTGCGGCAGGCCGATCTGTTTGTGCAGCCGTTGATTTAGATACAGAAGTGCCGAGGATTTTGGCGGCGGCACAAGCAGGGGTTTGCGTTGAGCCAGATGACTCGGCGGCATTTATATCCGCTTTAAAAACAATGGCTCAAGACCATAAATTACTAAGCCAAATGGGTGAGCGTGGACGAATTTGGGTCGAGGGCCACGCGTCTGCTGGCTCGGTGGCGCAACGTTATGAAGCCTTGTACGCGCGCTGAGACGGTAGCCTTTCTTCTTCGTGAGTACATCATCTTCTGCCAAAAAAATCGCGCGTCTTGCGGCTGTAAGTAAAAACCGTAAGGGCCGAAAGGTTCGAATGCAGGGCGGGACATTGTTTCCGACTGTGATTCTTGTGATCTGCGTTCTTGGTGTGGCCCTAATCGCTTACGCGCGACAGAGTCAACCGCAAGTAAGTGCACTTGACACTGCAAAACAAAACTATTACACCGCTTTTGGTATTTATAAATGTGATCAGTTCATTGATTCTTTGCCAGCGGGCCAAGATGTCGGCGCTGATGCGGCGACGCTAAAAGCGGGTGCATACATCGAGTCACAAGGAGTTGTTCGTTGGGAGCCACAAGTTCTTTCTGGCGAGCGCCGTGCAAACTTGCAAACAATTTTTGATCTTTACGGGATAGAAGTAAATAATGATTCAATAAAATTTCCGGCATCAATCAATAACGGTGAGACGATCACAGAGTCCGACACAAAGTGCGGCGACAAAGAAGCATCGGTTCAGGTTTCAGTTTGGGACACTGAAGTTTCGTCATCAAAGATTTCGATTGCAGACCTCGGCAAGGTTCGACTCTCGGGCAACGGCATGGCAATCACACTTGCGTTTGTTGCAAAAGGCATAGAGGCACCGCAACCCGTTACAACATCTGATCTAAAACTACTAACACTCAACCCTTAGAAAGATTAGGCATGCACGCAGTTGTGCTAGTCGGCGGTTTTGGTACTCGACTTCGGCCACTGACTTTTAAAACGCCAAAGCCGTTGTTGCCAGTTGGCAATCTTGCACTTCTTGAACGACTGATGATGTCGTTGGCAAAAGGCGGCGTAACGCATGCAGTTTTGTCACTTGGTTTTAAACCTGAACCATTTTTGAATGCATTTCCGACAAATCAATGTGCCGGAGTTGAATTAAGTTACGCCGTAGAAGACCGTCCGCTTGATACTTCAGGCGCAATCGGGTTCGCGGCAAGACAAGCGGGTATTTACAGCCGCGGTGAAACTTTCGTCGTGGCTAACGGGGACATTCTGACTGATTTAGATGTTGCAAAACTGATTTCATTTCATCGCTCGGCAAAAGCCAAGGGCACGATTCATCTGACGCCCGTCGCAGACCCGTCGCAATACGGTGTCGTTGAAACCGAAACTTCCGGCAAAGTAATTCGATTCGTTGAAAAACCTGGTGCCGGAGAAACACTGTCGCGCCATGTGAACGGTGGTACATATATTTTTGAGGCCTCCGCATTAGAGCGAATGCCAGGGACTGCACCACTTTCAATTGAGCGAGAGACGTTTCCTGAAATGGTTCGTCATGGTGAGCTTTTTGCATATCCGACGGATGATTATTGGATTGATGCAGGTCGTCCAGATACTTATGTGCGAAGCAATGTAGAACTACTTTCGCGAAAGAGTATTTATCAGGTGACACCAATTGATTCAACGGCGAGAATTGATCAGAGTGCGATTATTACACAGAGCACTATCGGCCCTGGTTGCGTTGTCGGTGCGCGTGCCCAAATCGTGCGCAGCGTATTAATTGCAGGTGCGAAAGTTGATGCAGATGCGGTTGTGATAGACAGTGCAGTTATGGGACATATCGCCACATTTGCACAGATTTCTTCTTGTTTGATCGGTGCGGACGGCGAAGTAGGTTCTGGGGCGGTACTGCGAGATGCGAAAATACCTGATCCGAACTGAACGACTGGCAAATGATTAACTGTTCGCTGATCAACTGGCCGCGAATCGACTAGCCGAAAAGTGAACAACTATTAGATGGCTATTCAAAATAGTGCCCTAGTTTGCGGTGGTGCAGGTTTTATTGGATCTCACTTGGTTGATCGACTGCTTGCTGATGGTCACAATGTTGAAGTTGTGGATAATTTGTCCACTGGAACTCTCGCAAATCTTGGCGACGCCAGGTCGAGCGGTGGAGATTTGAGGTTTCATCACCTGGATGTTTTGGCGCCAGAGTTTTCTGACCTGATCGAATTGCGTCGCCCGGCGATTATTTATCACCTTGCTCTGCTTCCGCCGGGGGTGACTCAAACCAGTGAAATTCTTTCGTCGGCAAGTTCGCTGCTTGCGGTACTCAGTGCTGCTCAAAAACATAAAATTAAAAAAGTAGTCGTAGCGATACCAGCAGGTTTGTTATATGGCGAAGTTCCCGCGCGGCAATTGCCGGTCAAAGAAGGTCGTGAGCCAGACCCGATGAGCGTTGCGCATGTGATGGCAAACGCACTTCTTGATTTTTTGATCGTTTATCGTGAAAGTTACGATGTTGAATTTACAGCTTTAGCAATGACCAATGTTTACGGCACGCGACAACGCCCGAGTGACGGAGTAGTAGCCGCGTTCGCAGATGCAATTCTTGGTCATACTGATCCCGTGATTTTTGGCAGTGGGCGCCAGACTCGAGATTTTTTGTTCATTGATGACGCAGTCGATGCACTTTCGCGCGCAACAACAAAAGGTGGTGGGTTGCTGATCAACATTGGTACTGGAGTTCAAACAACAATCCAGGATTTATGGGCGCTGATGGGTGAACCAACAACTTTGAAGGCCAAGTCAGTTGCGGCGCGCCATGGCGAGTTGCAGCGCAACGCCGTCAACTCAACGCGAGCGCGAATTCAACTGGGCTGGTCGCATTGGACTTCGGTTCGCTCTGGTATTGCCGAACTAATGGAAGAGTTAACTTAGAAACCTTGCGACGAATCTAACTAGTTATAGGTAATTTCTGATCGCGAAAGATCAGCGAAACAGATCTTCTTGTGGTGGCCTGACTAATTCACTGATATCTGAATCTCGAAGCCACGATTCTTCAACTCCTCGAACTACGGCAACTGGCACACCGGAAGATTTGCCCATTACAAGTTCTGCAGCGCTCGCTAGTTCATCGGCAACGGCAACTTCTGTCACTTGCATAATTCTGCCGAGCGAGTCCGGTGTCCCACGCAAGTCGACTACTCCGGCGACTCCGGCCACGCCAATTGCGACATCTGTGAGTCCTTTTCGCCACGGTCGACCAAAAGTGTCGCTAATGATTACACCAACTTTTACGCCAAGTGTTGCACTGATGATGTCACGAATTCGGCGCGCAGATTTGTCGCTGTCAATTGGAAGCAATGCCGCATATCCGCGTTCAACATTTGACAAGTCAATACCGCTGTTGGCACAAATAAACCCGTGCTTGGTTTCGGTGATTATTAGATCTCCCCGCCGTCGCACGATGCGCACAGCTTCATCTTCGACCAGTTGCTTGTGACTTAGGGGGTCACTTGCATCAATGGCAACCAAACGACCTTCGGCTTTTGAGACAATTTTCTGCGTCACAACCAGGACATCACCATTTTCTAATGGTCCGTTTGGTTCTTGGCGACATGCATCAACAATGATTTTGCCGAGTTGATCTTGCGGATTTATTTCGCCGATACCTTGCACGCCCCAAATTGTCAGGCGACTCATTTTTGTTGTCCCGAAATGCTGGCAAGAGTTGTCTTGGCAAGTTCACCAGCAACGACTTGAGTTGACATCACCGTGTTTGTGACCACGCAGCGTAAACCTTCGCGCTCGATGGCATCTTTCAGATCGGCATCCACCGTATCAATAATAATTGTTGAAGCGATAGTTGCATACAGTCTTGCTACACCAAGTGCCGAAGACTCATGCCCGAGTTCTGTGAGCATTCGGTCGGCCGGTCCTTTGAGTGCGCGACCGCCAACGATCGGTGAAATCGCAACTACCTTGTTTCGATTTGTCGACAACAAGTCGTTGATACCTGCGAGTGCGCGAATTGGGCCAATTGAAACAATTGGATTCGATGGCGCAATAACTATTATTTCGGATTGCTGCAGTTCATTGATGCAGTTTGGTTTGGCATTTTCTGCGCCCTGAAAGTGCACTGATTTCACTGCAACGCTGTGCTGATGCTTTACGAAATATTCCTGAAAGCTGATTTGCGTTCCTGCTTTTCCTGCTGGGCAATCTTGACTGAGCTCAACCAAAGTGGCGACGTCGCTGTTGGTCATCGGCACAATTCGTTGTGCAACTTTCCAGGCAGTGGCAATTTCTTGGGTGATCAAAGAAGCATCGGCACCTTCACCTCGCCGTGCTGTGCGATAAAAATGGGTCGCAAGATCTTGGTCGCCAAGGCTGAACCACTCGGGTGCGGCGACCGAGCCGGCTGGTCGCACATCCACATATCTTTTGAGAGAAGCCATTGCCCGCCATGTTTCATCGGCGAGTCCCCATCCGCGTTGCTGATCAATCGCCTCGCTGAGTGTGTAAATCACGGTGTCAATATCGGGCGAGATATTTAAACCGTGCAAGACAGTGTCGTCACCTGTGTTGACCAGAGCGATTGTTTGTTGCGGGCTGTGGACTTGTGCAAGTCCGCGAAGAAATCGAGCGGCACCGACGCCACCAGCGAGAACCACAACTGAACTTGATTTTTCAACCATGTTCATAGAGCGTACGGCTCGCAAAGAAACTTAAGCGACTCGCTGTTGATGACTGGCTAGTAGATTAGTTAGTCGTTATGACGCGCGCATTAATCACGGGCATTACCGGACAAGACGGTCGCCACCTCGCTGAATTTTTGAACACCAAGGGATACGAAGTTTTCGGACTAGTCAAGGGTCAGAATAATCCAAAAGCCGAGTCAATTCGCGATGAGTTTCCGTTTGTTCAACTCGTGCCGGGCGACCTTGCAGATTTTTCAAGTCTGGTCAGCGCTCTTGAGATTTCGCAACCGGATGAGGTTTATAACCTCGGTGCAATTTCGTTCGTGGCGATGTCGTTTAATCAAGCCGAACTTACTGGCAACATAACTGGGCTCGGCGTTTTGCGAATGCTTGAAGCGATTCGCCTGGTCGGTGGGTCTAGAAAGAGTCCAATCAGGTTTTATCAAGCGTCATCATCTGAGATGTTCGGCAAAGTTCGTGAAACTCCGCAAACAGAATTGACACCCTTCCATCCTCGTTCGCCATACGGAGTTGCAAAAGTTTTTGCACACGACATCACGGTGAACTATCGCGAAAGTTACGATATGTTCGCTTGCTCTGGAATTTTGTTTAATCACGAAGGTCCGCGGCGTGGACTTGAATTTGTCACGCGCAAAATAACAAACTCGGTTGCTCGCATCAAATTGGGTTTACAAAGTGAACTCGTGCTCGGAAATCTCGAGGCTAAGCGCGATTGGGGTTTTGCCGGCGACTATGTCGAGGCGATGTGGATGATGTTGCAACAGCCAACACCAGACGATTTCGTGATTGCTACCGGCAAAGCGCATTCGATAGAGCAATTACTTGAGGTCGCGTTTGCTGCCGCCGAACTTGGTGACTGGCGACAATTCGTTCGCCAAGACCAGCGATTTTTTCGCCCTGCCGAAGTTGATTTGTTGATCGGCGATGCGACGAAAGCAAGAACGAAACTCGGCTGGACACCAAAAGTGGGTTTTGAGAGTTTGATTCAAATGATGGTTGTCAACGATTTAGATTACGAGTCAAAGCGCCGGAGATAGCGAGCGCAACTGTGAGCGCAAACTTACAGCAAACGAAATTAGTCCAACCATAGAACTAATGACGAGCGCGACTTCGACGCGCAAAAATAAGTCATCGCTAACTTGCCACACGGTCAAAATATATGCGGCGAACGCAAGCGACCATCCGAGAGCAACATGTTTGTGTCCGTTGAGTGCAATTACCGCCTGAGCAATCGCCAACGCCATCATGTAGATTCCGCTTGCAATTGCGAGCAGCGTGATTGTTCGACGATCAATGCTTCCGCCGTAAACAAGGTCGAGCACATTTGGGCCGATTGTAAATGCACCGACTGCGCCGAGGACTCCAACACCAATAACCAAAATTACAAGTTGACGAAACCCAGTCTTAAATTCTTTGATGTCACCACGGGCCGCAAGTCTTGTCAGTCGTGGTAGCAACGCTGCCTGAACTGCTTGAAATAAAAATAGAGGCACGCGAGTCAACAGCACTGCGTTGCCAAACAAAGTTACATTTTCAGCCGGGGCGGTTTCCCCGAGAAGCGCAACGGTGATCGGGCCCGCGTTGACCAATGCTGCAGCAAAAATTGATCCACCTAATAGCAGTCCAAGGTTTGGTGTGATCTCAGACCACGATGCTGGTGGGCCATCTTGCAGAGTTAATTGACCAGAAAATAATATGATCAGCAACCCAACGAGTGGAGTGAGCACAACTGCAAGTGAGTAGGCGCCAAGTTGTGTTACACCTACTATCAATAAACCGAGACAGACCATGACCCGAACTGCACCATCTGCACCGACCGCAAAACCATAAGAATTAAATTTTCCGAGTCCCGAGCACAGGCCCTTGACCATATAAAAAGCACCGTAGACAACTATTGCAATTATCAAGCTGGCAGTAACGATTCCGTTTCCTTCAAATAAATTTTTGGTGATGAACGGGGCGAGAGCAATAATCGATCCGACCAAGCCGACGACGATTGCTCCACAAAGTATTGCAACTTTTTTAATGACTGGCGCTGCACCTTGACCGAGTGCACGACGATGAGAGATTGCGCGACTGATTTCTTGTTCAACCGGCAAAAAGAATCCGGGCGCAAGCGCAAACATTACAAACCAAAGTGAGACCAGAGGTTTAAAACCATCTTGGCCGAGTGCCTGTTGTCCAATTTTGAAAAACGCGTAGATAGTCAAGCCGGCGATTAGTAAGCCAATCGAGATCGAGATCGTGCCTTCTGGTAAGTCAACGCGCTTTCGTTGAGGAGACAGCGAAGAACTTGACGAACTCTCAGGTTGTCTTGCCACTTGTTAAATAGATTGCTTAGAACTGCTTGGCAATTTGATCTTTGAACTTTGTCATTGCTTCGCGACGGCAGACCTGTGTTTTTTGAAATGTCAGAATTCCAAATCCCACCGCTATATAAGTTGCATCTTTGGCGAATGCCAGAACATCCGCAGCTTTTACTGGTCCAAGTTTTAGGTCGTTCAAATTGATGTCGCGCATGTTGTCTCCGATACTCGTTTAGTTTATAGAGATCTATCCAATAAATTGCCGCAAGTAGTCTTAGAACGCCATGAGTTTTACTAGATCACGAGACGCCGGGTTGCAGGGGAATGCTGCTCCTCCCGTAGTGACAGCGATGGTGGTTCACGAACCAGGACCATGGTTTGACGAAGTCCTCAACTCGATAGTCAGCCAAGATTATCCGGAGGTTCGCAATATATTTTTTATTACGACACCATCAACAACTGACCCGGCAGTAAAGCAAGTATCACAGCAGTTGGCAAACAGAATTCAAACTGTTCTGCCAAATGCGATCATCAGAATTGTTGAGGGCAACCCAGGCTTTGGTCCGCTAATTAATGAGATTCAGCGAATTGTTGAGGGTGATGGCGGTCTGTTTTGTGTGATGCATGACGATGTTGCGCTAAGTTCATCTGCTCTCAGCCAGTTAGTGCATGAACTTTTTGTTTCAAATGCCGCGGTAGTTGGTCCGAAACTTGTCGAATGGGAAAACACAGCAATCTTAAAATCTGTCGGATTCGGAATAGATCGAAGTGGTGAAGTTGACACTTTCATCGAACCCAACGAACGCGATCAAGAGCAACATGACTCGATCAGAGATGTTTTTTACATCAGCTCTGCGTGCATGCTGGTTCGCTCAGATTTGTTTCGTGAACTAAATGGATTTTGTCCCGAAATTCCATTTTTTGGCGAAGACCTAGAGTTTTGTTGGCGGGCTCACCTGAGTGGCGCGCGAGTAATTATCGTTCCTACAGCCGTTGCCCGACATCGAGAGCAGTTCGCGAGCCGCTCACCGAATATTGCAAGAAGTGCGCTAACAGCAAGGCATAGAGCGCGAACGGTCGCAACGCTGACATGGCGGTTTGAACTCCTGATCGTGTGGTTGCAGATGGTCTTGACTTCGCTCGCTGAGACAGTCGTCGGGTTATTCAGAGGTACTTTTAGAGAGTCATTGTTAAACCTTCGAGCATCTCTGTCGTTATTGGTCGACACTGCTTATATTTTGCGTCGTCGCCGTCAGGTTCGGCCGGTTCGCCGAGTTCGAGCAAGTGAAATAAGCAAATTACAAATAAAAGGTTCGGCGCGGATCACAAGGTTTATTCGTCGCCGTCAATCATTTGATTCATCTAGTTCATCTCGGTTATCGCCGACTGACTTGGTAACTGAATCGAGAAAAGTCAGTCGTGAAAGTTCGACGCGTGAGTCAGCGATCGTAACACTTGTTGTGTTTGCATTGATCGTTGTCGGCAGTCGTGGAATTATTAGTAGTGGTACTCAAACCATTGGCGAGTTTTTGCCGTTCGAGGGTGGAACAAATACCCCGGCTTCGTTATTCGATCTGTTTCGTTCGGGTTGGTGGGCAAGTGGCTTTGGTCAGGCGGCCTCGAATCCAACCGGAATTGGAATTCTCGCACTATTGGGGTACTTGTTTTTAGGCAAATTAGCCGCACTTCAAACTTGGATGATTGTCGGTTCATTATTTGTTGGTTTTTTTGGAATGTGGCGTCTATGTGGTGTTTTTTTCAACAGTCGCGCCCGTTTGGTTGGGGCAACGGTGTATGTTGCTTTGCCACTTTCACATGACGCAATTGCTCGTGGTCGGTTCTCGGCATTGTTGACGATTGCCGCGCTGCCGTGGGTCTTTGATCTATTGCGACGCGCAGGAGGTCTACAGCCGGCACTTCGAGTTGACCCCGCAACAAATTTGCCGATTGATAATTCTGAAAAATCAATCGAAATTGGCATATCGCGTCGGACACAGCTGATTGCTGGTTTGGTTTTAATTCTCGGGATTGTCAGTGCGTTTGCTTCGGCCCTTTTAATCGCAACTCTGATCGGTGTCGTCTTATGGTCGGTCGCATCAATGTTCGGCGGCACTTCGCTGAGAACTGTTGGCATGATGCTTGCAGTTGGTGTTATCGGTGTTGTTGGTTCGTTGTTGATAAATCTTCCATGGTCGATGCATTTTGTTTCAGCGCAGTGGTGGCAGTTGCTTGCAAGCGATCAACTAATCAGCGAAAGAAATTTGGGGTTGGTTGCTCTTGCGAGTATGAACTTCGGCGATCTAAGTGGCGTATCACTTGTGCTCGCCAGTTATTTTTGTGTGGCGTGTGCATTATTGATCGCCAATAGTTGGCGGTTTGTTTGGGCGTTGCGCTCAGCATTTTTGGTAATTGGCGGATTACTAATGGCAATTTTGGACGATCGCGGATTACTGCCATTTCAGATGCCAGAACCCACGGTTCTTTTGGCTTTAGTTGCTTGCGGTGTGGCGTTAGCAAGCGCAACTTGTGCCAGTGTTTTTTCTGAAACTTCCACCAAGAAATATTCTGACTGGCGAAGATCGGTTGTGATACTTGTGCCCGTGGCACTCGTGATTGCGGTTTTGCCTACTTTGTTGAATGTCGCCGATGGTCGCTGGCATCAGCCTGCCTCTACCGTGTCGCAACTATTTACGCAGATGCCTGATAATCCACCAGAAGGAAACTACCGAATATTATTTGTCGGCGAAAGTGATTTGTTGCCAGTTTCGACGAATGCGATCACCAACAAAATTTCGTACGGAGTTTCTGACGATGGCCCCGTGAATATTATTTCGCACTGGGCACCGCAATATACGACAATGAACTCATCTGCCGATCGTGCGCTAAAAACATTGTTGGATCGCCACACCGTTCGGTTGGGCAGACTAGTTGCGCCTCTGGCAATTCGTTATGTTGTCGTGCCGCTTGGGTTTGCCCCGAGTGATTCGGCAACTGCGCTTGTTGATTCGCTGTCGAATCAAATTGATCTTCGGCGCTTGTACTTTGCACAGGATCTGGTGATTTTCGAAAACGCCGCTTGGCTGCCGATCGTTAGTTTGTTGGATGAAGAGTCGTCAGTTGGCAGTCAAAAAGATGGTGACCCAGCATTGATCATGCAAGAGCTTCAATCGATCAAGCCACTGTTCGTAGATGGAAATAGTGTTTCAAATAAAGCCGCGGCGAGTTCGTTTGAAGGCGGAACCGTGCATTTGTCTGTACCTTTTGACGAAAATTGGCGTCTCTTGGTTGATGGCGCTCGACTGATTCCGCGTGCGGCATTTGGTGCGACGACTGGTTTTGATGCACCCGTCAAGGGCGTCGCCGAATTGAGCTTTCATACATCGTCACTGCGTTTTCTATTCTTACTAATTCAAGGTTTGGTTTGGTTTGCATTGCTGATCATTGCAGCAAACTTCTCCCGGTTTAGAAGTCGAGCGCGTGGTGTTTCTGGTCAGACCGTGCGTGTGATCGGCGACGATACTGACAAGGTCTTAAAACTAGATCGAATCAATAAAAGTAATAGTTGATCATGCAAATCTTGATTAAAAATACTCGCAGACTTGCTGTTGTTTTAATTTTGCTCGGGGCGACGGCTTCAATAGTTCTGCTCAGCAGAGTTTCGCTGACCACTGAAGACCCAGCGCGCGCAGTTATTGCCAATTCGAAACTTGCGATGCCAAGTGTTGTTGGCAACTCGCCAACATCATCTTGGTTTTGCCCTGGTGCGCCAGGTCGAGACAAAAACATTAAGAGCGAAATTGTTGTTGCGAACCCAACACAAGTGCCGATCACCGGGACGATCAGCGTTTTGTCAAACGAGGAACCAGCATTTTCTACAACCGTGATAATTGCACCCTTAACTCGTGGCGTCTTCGACGCTACGCAGGGGCGCAAAAGTCAATACATGAGCGCAATAATTGAACTTGACAGTGGTCAAGCGAGTGTTGAACAGCGAATCGTTCATCCTGCTGGAGATTCAATTTCTTTGTGCGCAAACCAAACCTCGGACCGCTGGTTTTTTGCCGATGGATTTACTGGTGCAGAAAGTTCCTTTGAAATCTTGTTAACGAATCCGTTCCCAGATGCGACCGTGGTTGATTTGAGTTTCGTGACAATTGAGGGAAGCCGTCAACCCGCAGCGCTAAAAGGAATTGTCCTACCTGGTCGCAGTGTGACTGGTATTTCAATGGGCGATCAAGGTGCGCGCAATGAAGCAACCCTTGCAGTAAGTGTTCGTGCGACCTCTGGTCGTTTTATTGCAGGTAAGTTGCAACACTTTCTGGGCCGTGGTCGTCTCGGTTTTGCTTCTGCTTTGGGGGCCTCTTCAACGAGTCGACAGTGGTGGTTTGCGTCAGGCGAAAAAGGACCAGGCATTGATGAGCAACTTGTCGTCTTTAACCCAACGCAAATTGATCAAACTGTCAGCGTCGCATTTCTTACTGGTGCAGCAGAAGCCTTGCTTCGAGAGCCGCTTGTCCTCAATGTCCCTGCGGGAAGAGTGACGACGCTTTCAACTTCGAATCTTCCGGCGATCACCGATGGGCGGTACGGAATATTTATTTCAAGCGTGACCAATGATTTCATAACTTCGGCCGACAACGCTCTTGCTGAATTTGTTGTAGTTGAGCAAGTAGTGACTAAAACTATTGAAAAGAAAACTGGAACCTCTGTGATTTTGGGTGCTCCATCTGGCTCTCCATCTCGAACATGGACATCCCCGAGCGGTCTTGTTGTTGGAGATGTCGGTTCACTTGTAATCGCCAATACAACTTCGCTAGATGCCACATTGCGTGTTTCAACAGTTGGTCCATCGGGAGCAGCACCGATCGTCGGGCTTGAACAAGTTGCCCTTGCAGGAGCGGCCGTCCTCTCAATTCAAATACCTTTGGCTATTGCCCAACTTCAGATTCTCGTCGAGTCAGATACAGAAGTAGTCGTGCAACGCGAAGTCGCGCGAGGTCATCAACTTCTTGGATCAAGTGCGGTGATGGCATTGCCATATCGTCTGTTGTTAAATTCAAACAACAATTCGGGCGACAAATAGTGGAAAAAATTGTTGCTTCGATAATTTTATTGATTGCCGCAATATTGAGTTTTATTGTTCGTAGGCGCAAGCCAGACGCCCCATCGCAAACATCGCATGTCGTGCCGCAACAACTAAGTAGAAAAGATTTCGAGCACAGTCAAAAGCCGTGGTTACTTGCAGTGTTCACTTCGTCGACTTGTGATGCGTGTCAAGATGTGGCGACCAAAGCAAAAGTTCTCGCGAGCAAAGATGTTGTGGTACAGATTATTGATTATCTAGATAGGCGAGACCTTCATGCGCGGTATTCAATTGATGCAGTACCAACGACGGTGATCGCCGATCATCTTGGAGTTGTGAGATTTGGGGTACTTGGGCCAATTACTGCGACAGATTTATGGGCGGCAATGGCGCGATGTCGAGATCCGCAAACCTCGGCAGAACTTTGTTGAAGCCCAATTTTTTTATTCGTTAATTTCGCTTGGCTTTACTCCGGGTGATGGTTCAACAATTTGTGGTCGGCCCAAGCCTTGTTGAACGAGCCGCGAAACCGTAGCGCCGTCAATCGTCTCTTGTTCGAGCAACAGTTCGGCAACGAGATCTAACCCAGCACGATTCTTTTCGAGCAGGACACCTGCTCGAACTTCTTGTTGACGAAGAATCAAACCGATCTCAGAGTCGATCATTCGTGCTGTCTCATCTGAGTATTCACGACCACTTGTCATTAGATCTTCCCCAAGAAATACCTGTTGTTGTCCACTCCAGGCCATTGGTCCGACTGCGTCGCTCATGCCCCACTCGCGAACCATTCGCCGGGCAATTGAAGTTGCCTGTTCGAGGTCGTTGGCTGCACCACTATTGAGATGGCCAAACACAATCATTTCAGCGACTCGACCGCCCATGGCTTTGCAAATCATGTCGTTGAAATATTCTCGCGAATATGTGTGACGTTCTTCGGGAAGTGTCCAAGTGATTCCGAGTGCTAACCCGCGCGGCAAAATTGTTACTTTGTGCAACGGATCGCTATTTGGCAAAACGGTCGCCAGCACCGCATGGCCACTCTCGTGATATGCAGTTGCCCGTTTCTCTTCGGCGTTTAACACGAGACTCTCACGGCGAGCACCCATGATCACGCGATCGCGCGCATTTTCAAAGTCGATGTGTTCAATAATTTTTGAACCACGACGAACCGCAAGAAGCGCAGCCTCGTTAATTAGGTTCGCAAGGTCTGCACCACTCATTCCAGGTGTTGCTTTAGCAATCGTTTCGAGCACGATGTCTGTGCCCATTCGCTTGCCTTTTGAGTGAACTCGCAGAATCGCCAATCGCTCTTCACACTCTGGCAGTGGCATTATCACTTGACGATCAAATCGACCAGGGCGCAGCAACGCAGCATCCAAAATGTCGGGGCGATTAGTTGCCGCCATGACGATGACGCCTTCGGTTGTTTCAAAGCCGTCCATTTCGGCGAGCAATTGATTAAGCGTCTGCTCGCGCTCATCGTGTCCGCCACCGAGACCGGCGCCACGCTTGCGACCGATTGAGTCGATTTCGTCAACGAAGATAATTGCTCGTCCCATTTTTCGTGCCTGCTGAAACAGGTCGCGCACTCGGCTTGCGCCAACACCAACGAACATCTCCATGAAGTCAGAACCTGTTACCGATAAGAACCCGACTCCAGCTTCGCCAGCAACTGCCCTTGCAAAAAGTGTCTTGCCTGTTCCGGGGGGACCAACTAGCAGCACACCTTTTGGCACTCGCGCACCAATCTCTTTGAAACTTTCAGGCATCTTCAAGAAGTCAACAACCTCTTTAATTTCTTGCTTCACACCGTCGTATCCGGCGACATCAGCAAAAGTTGTTGCCGGCTTATCGGCATTGTAATTTTTTGCACGACTGCGACCAATTGACATGATGCTGCCCGCTTGGCCCATTGCACGTTTTTGCATCCATAGGAAAAAACCCATGATCAGAAAAAATGGCAACAACAATGGAATCAAATTGGTGAGGAAGTTTCCTTGAGGGGTTGAATAGTCGTAGTCAACACCTTTTTCTTTGAGCAAGGTTTCGTCGCTTGCAGAGAGTGCGACTGCGCCAGTTGTTCTGAACTCGCCACCGTCTTTAAGTTTTCCGCTGATGACATTCGACAAATTATTGATCTCGACACTTGAGACTTGGTTTTGCTTAACGCGGTCTAAAAACTCGGTGTAGCTCAGTTTGGTTGCAGTTGAACTTGGCCAAATACGTGGACCGACAACCAACAACACCATGACCGCAACGATCGCCCAAGTTGCCCACTTTGGCATCGCTGATTTTTGATTGTCTCCTGCTGTGGCACCACTATTGCCGGTGTTCTTGGTTGAACTTTTGCCAGTGAAGTTGCCGAACTTGCTACCTGATTTTTTTTGCTTTCCAGAATTGCGTTTTGGAGATGGCTTTGATGGTGGTGGAGGCGGGGGGAGTTTTGTCACGAGTCCAATGATACGACCAGCCTGTGTTTCGCAACACGGGCAGAACATGAACTGAGGCATCTGCTTATCCACCTAGTTGATGCGCTGGTGAATTACCGTAGTGATATATGGCTCGTCGGTGTTCTCGTTCTACTTGCAGTGAACTCGCAACAATTACTCTGACATATCAATACAGTCGCGCACTTATTTGGGTGGATGATTTAACCAATGATCGTGACCCGCATGCATACGATCTGTGCGAGCGTCACGGTGCGCGAATTACGGCGCCATCTGGTTGGCGTCTTGAAGATCGTCGAAGTCGCTTTCGAGTTGCTGAGCCAAACCGCCTGGCGGGATGAGTCAGGCGCCATGGGCCCCACCATTCGGGCAGGAGCCTGCTAGCCAGACAGAACAAGAGTCGGCTACAAAATTTTCAATTCGCATCGTGTTGGGTGTGTGGACAGCAAGTTATGCGATCGCAATAATTCTTACGTCTCTGATTTTGGTGCTGACCGGCAACACCGATAAACCAAGTGGCGCCGAACCGAATTGGTTTCTCGGAGTCACGGCAGTTTTTTTGTGGGGGCCGTTTGTTGGTGGATTAATTATGGTTTCCCGTCGAGTTGGTAGTGGCAGCTTGATGAAAGATTTTTTTGTGAGTTTTCGATTGGTTGACCTGGTCGGTGTGCCGATCGGTGTGATTAGTCAAGTTTTTTTAGTTGGTCTGGTTACTTGGCCATTTAGAGTTTTGTTTCCCGAAAAATTCGATGTAGAAAATGTCGAGAAGCGGGCTCGAGATCTTTTCAACAATGCTCAAGGGGTCTGGCTTGGCGTGCTGATTATCGTTGTTGTTTTTGGTGCGCCAGTTGTCGAAGAACTCGTGTATCGCGGATTAATTCAAGGACACCTGCGCAGGTCAATCAATCAATACGCTGCGCTGCTAATTACCGCAGTTTGGTTTGCTGGCATTCATTTGCAAGTTGTCGAGTTTCCTGGTTTGTTTGCGTTTGCACTGGTTCTTGGAACTTGTTTTCATTTTACAAAACGGCTCGGCATGTCGGTTTTGGCTCACGTTGCTTTTAATGCAACCGGGCTTGTGCTTGTTGCATTTCTGTGAGTGTTAAATTTGTTTTAAGACTAGAGTTTTAAAATCGTGAGGATTAAACCAATCAACAGCTGGAGTGCCCAGCAAGTTATCTCGGCGCTCATTATTAGCGGCTCAACCTTGATGCTCTTTTTAACAATGCATCCAGAACTAATTTTTGCAAATAACACTCCAACGGGCGGCGACATGGGCGCTCACGTCTATGGGCCAGCGTTTCTTCGAGATTTTCTTTTGCCCAATTTTCGACTTACAGGATGGAGCAATGATTGGTACGCGGGCTTCCCGATGTATCGGTTTTACATGCTGATCCCGGCCCTTTTGGTTGTTGCTGTTGATCTACTCGTGCCGTACGGAGTCGCTTTAAAAATCATCGCTGTGATCGGCATTTTGACGCTGCCATTGTGCGCATGGTTATTCGGCAAGTTTTCTCGAATGTTGTTTCCAATTCCCGAGGTTTTGGCGCTTGCAACGGTCGTGTTTTTATACGACGAGAGTTTCACGATTTATGGTGGAAACATCGCGTCGACGATGGCTGGCGAGTTCTCTTTCTCGATTTCGCTTTCGCTTGCCGTTCTCACATTCGGATTATTTATTCGTGCTATTGATGAGCAGCGCGGCCGAATGGTTACTGCGGTGGTGCTCGCGCTAAGCGCTCTAAGTCACGGCATTGTTTTGTTGTTTGTTTTTGGTGGTGTTGCTCTGATTGCTGTGGTCTGGCAGGCGCTTAACACTTCGCGCAAAATTCTCAACACGGCAAGTCTGATTATCGGTACCGCTATTTTGCTGTCAGCATTTTGGGTTTTTCCATTTCTAACCGATCACGCATATATGACCGACATGAAGTACGAGCCTCGCCCGAGCGGCGCCACTGATTCATTTTGGAAGATGTTTTTTCCGTTGCCAATTTATTGGAATATTTTTATCACTTTGTTTGCAATCGTCGGTCTGGTGGCCTGTGTGCTGCGCCGCAACCGTGTCGGCATTTGGATGGGTATTTACTGCGTTGTAATCGCAGTTGGCGTTTTTGTTGGAAGAGGCAGTTTGCCCATAATTGGTTTGCTGTGGAATCCACGACTCTTGCCGTTTTTATATTTGCTTCGATACATGCTGATGATGATTGGACTTTACGAACTTGTTGTCGGAGCAATTCGAGTGAAACATTTACTTCGAATAGCAAAACATGCCCTCGGCGCAGAATCACTTGAGCGAGTTGGGCCAATTCCTTCATTGCGAAACAATCTTCAATTTAATTTGTCATGGGCAACAGCGATGCTGATCGTGGTTTTTGGCGTGATCGGGTTTAGGTTTCAAGAACTTCCTTTTGGAAAAATAGTTCAAAGCGAAGCTGGAGTGGTGCAATACAAGTGGGGTCCATTTTCAACGAACGCTTCAAATGATGGATTTGTAGACGGTTGGTCGCGATGGAACTTCACAGGGTATGAAGGCAAGAGCGCATACGCCGAATACCGCAATTTGGTCGAGACGATGAAGTCTCTTGGCGAAAATTCGACGCACGGTTGTGGCCGCGCACTTTGGGAGAGCAGTGGAGAACTCAATAAGTACGGCACGACGATGTCATTGATGCTTTTGCCGCACTGGACAAAGGGTTGTATTGGTTCGATGGAAGGATTGAATTTTGAGGCCGCTGGAACGACGCCGTATCACTTCATAACTTCGGCCGCGATGTCAAAGCAAAGTAGCAACCCTGTTCGCGAGTTGCGTTACGACGACAACAATGCTGGTTTGGGCGTTCGTTACATGCAAGAACTTGGCATCAAATATTTCATGGCGTTCACGAAAGAAGCAATCGACCAAGCAAATCTGCAATCTTCGCTTGTTGTTGTTGGACGTAGTGGCCCGTGGGTGGTTTATGAAGTCAGCAATACCGAATTAGTCGTGCCACTTGAAGTACAGCCTGTGATTGTTAACTCAAGAAGTGGTGACGCAAAAGAGCGCTGGCTAGAGATCGGTACGAGCTGGTTTCAGCACCCCGAAGATTGGTCGGCAATACCTGTTGCCAGTGGACCAGAAAATTGGCAGCGCATTGATGTCGAAGTTGATTTAAATCGACGCGAAGGCGAACCCGATAAACCAAATCGTCGTGTCGATATTGTCAAGCCAACGCAGGCAATTGATGTTGTTGCAACTAAGACTATAAAAATTTCAAATGTAGTTCTTGAAGACTCTTCGATTTCTTTCAGCGTTGACGAAATTGGTCAGCCGGTTCTCGTGCGGATGAGCTACTTTCCTAATTGGAAAATCTCTGGAGCCGAGGGCCCTTACCGTGTCGCACCAAACTTGATGGTGGTTGTACCGACACAAAATGAAGTGCGATTAAATTATGGTTACACGAAGTTTGAATTGTTCGCATACCTATTAACTGCAGCAGGTATTGCAATCGTAATTATGCGCTGGCGTCGAAAAACTAATTTGGGTGCCGAAACTATTGAGGCTTCAATCAACTAGAATCGTTGGTCGTGCCAAACTTAGATGCGATCGTCAAGGCCTATGACATTCGGGGTACTGTGCCCGATCAACTTGACCCACAAGTTGCACATGCGCTCGGTGTTGCTTTTGCCAAATTTTCAAATGCCAAACTAATTGTCGTTGCATTTGATATGCGTCCGAGCGGGCCTGATTTAGCCGACGCGTTTCAGCAAGGATTGACAGAACAAGGCGTGGATGTGATTAATTTAGGTCTGGCTAGCACAGACTTGTTGTACTTTGCATCAGGAAAACTTGACGCGCCAGGCGCAATGTTCACTGCTTCACATAATCCCGCGCAGTACAACGGCATCAAATGTTGTTTGTCGGGTGCGCGTTCTATTGGCATCGATAATGGTCTTCGTGAAATGAAGGCAATTGCTCAAGATGTCCTTGACGGCAAAGGTCCGGAAATTGCAAAGAAACTTGGCGAAGTCACCAAGAAGAATATGCTGGGCGAATTTGTTGATCATGTCGTGAGTTTCATTGACATAAAGTCTCTTCGCAAGTTAAAAATCGTGGCTGACACAGCCAACGGCATGGGCGGACTCGTTGCCCCGGCGGTATTTGACCGTCTCAACGAATTCGAACTTGAGGTGATGTACGGCGAACTCGATGGAACTTTTCCGAATCACCCAGCCGACCCAATTCAGCCCGCTAATCAACGCGATCTTCAGGCCCGAGTGATTGCGGGCAAATTTGATGTGGGTTTGGCGTTTGACGGTGATGCTGATCGCGTGTTCTTGGTCGATGAGAACGGCAACAGTGTTTCAGGCAGCACTACAACAGCGTTACTTGCATCTGTTTTCTTGAGGACACACCCAGAGTCGACAATTCTTTATAACTTAATTTGTTCACGAGTGGTGCCAGAAACAATTGCAAACCTTGGTGGTACTCCGGTTCGTACGAAAAATGGCCATAGTTATATGAAACAAGTGATGGCACAAACGGGTGCGGTATTTGCCGGAGAGCACTCTGGCCACTATTACTTCGCCGACAACTACCGAGCCGATAGTGGTCTGATTGCAACGATGGTCGTGCTCGGCGAGATGAGTCGAACGGGTAAGTCGCTCTCGCAATTGCGAGCCCCTTTCGAAAAGTATGCCGGCAGTGGAGAAATCAATACTCAAGTAACAGATATTGCAGTTGTTATAGACCGAGTGGCCAAACAGTTTGAGGCTTATCCACAAGATCATTTAGATGGACTGACTGTTGATTGTGGCTCGTGGTGGTTCAATGTCCGATCATCAAATACCGAGCCGTTGTTGAGATTGAATCTTGAGGCAGCAACTCGTGAAGAGTGTGATCAACATGTCGCCGAATTATTGATGTTAATCACCAGCTAACTCGTGCAAGTGTTAAAGTCTTAGCCGTGGGTAACAGTGCTGTTGGCTTGAATCCGCGATTGCTTGAAATCTTGGCATGCCCAAAAGATAAAGGAAGTTTGATTTATTACGAGGATGAACAATTTCTTTATAACCCCCGTTTGCAGATGCGTTATGAAATTCGCCAAGGAATACCGGTGATGCTGATTAACGAAGCAAAAACTGTCAACCAACTTGAGCATGAGCGACTTGCAACCAAGGCCCAAAAGCTTGGTCTCAAACCAACTTTCTAACTAACAAACTATTAACTATTAACTATTAAAAAACTGGAGTAAAAATGTCATCGTCAAGTTTC
Organism: Ferrithrix thermotolerans DSM 19514; assembly: GCA_945885515.1. GTDB lineage: Bacteria > Actinomycetota > Acidimicrobiia > Acidimicrobiales > Ilumatobacteraceae > BACL27. Next base: position 33,610 of record CAMCZA010000001.1, read on the forward strand.
GCCGCACGCAAAGATTACCGAGTTGCCGATCTCTCAATGGCCCCGTTCGGTCGCAAAGAGATCCACTTGGCTGAGCATGAGATGCCAGGCTTGCGCGCACTGCGCAAAGAATTCGGTGCATCACAGCCGCTTAAGGGTGCCCGCATCTCTGGTTCGTTACACATGACGATTCAAACTGCGGTGCTGATCGAGACTCTCGTTCAACTCGGCGCAGAAGTTCGTTGGGCTAGTTGCAATATTTTCTCGACACAAGATCATGCGGCCGCCGCAGTTGTCGTTGGGCCAAATGGAACGGCAGAAAATCCACAGGGTGTTCCTGTTTATGCGTGGAAGGGCGAAACACTCGAAGAATATTGGTGGGCAACTGATCAGATGATGACATGGCCAGACGGTGATGGCCCAAACATGATTCTTGATGATGGTGGCGACGCCACAATGTTGTTGCACAAAGGTGTTGAATACGAAAAAGCCGGTGCGGTTCCAGATCCGACGACGGCGTCTAATCCTGAACTTGCAATCGTGCTCGGCTTATTGCAACGCGGTCTAAAAACAAGCCCAACGCGTTGGACGAAGATGTCGAAACTCATCAAAGGCGTAACCGAAGAAACAACAACCGGCGTCAAGCGTCTTTACAAGATGGCTCAAGACAAAGAGTTGTTGTTTCCGGCAATCAACGTCAATGACAGCGTTACAAAAAGTAAGTTCGACAATCTCTATGGATGTCGACACTCGTTGATCGACGCGCTTAATCGTGCAACTGATGTGATGATTGCCGGCAAGATGGCAGTTGTTTGCGGATACGGCGACGTCGGCAAGGGATGTGCACAAAGCCTTCGTGGCCAAGGCGCCCGAGTTGTTGTGACCGAGATTGATCCGATTAATGCATTGCAGGCAGCGATGGAGGGTTACATCGTTAACACCCTCGAAAATGTTCTGAATGTCGCAGATATTTTTGTGACCGCAACTGGTAACGAAGCAATCGTGACCGCAGAGCACATGTCAAAAATGAAGCACAACGCAATTGTTTGCAACATTGGTCACTTCGATAACGAAATTGATATGGCTGGTTTGGCACGCAGTGGCGCGACTCGCGATGAGCTAAAGACTGGCACTGACCTTTGGACATTTGCCGACGGCCACGCCGTGATAGTTCTTGCCGAGGGACGCCTCGTGAACCTTGGTTGCGCTACTGGTCACCCCAGTTTCGTGATGAGTTGTTCGTTTACGAATCAAGTGATTGCGCAGATTGAGCTGTTCAACAACACCAAGAATTATCCACTCGGCGTTTATGTGTTGCCAAAACATCTTGATGAGAAAGTTGCGTTACTTCACTTAGATGCACTCGGCGCAATTTTGACGAAACTTTCAGACGAGCAATCTGAATATCTTGGCATTGAACCAAGTGGTCCGTTCAAGGCTGAGCGGTATCGCTACTAGTTAACGAGCAAGTTTTTTTACTGCAAGGCGCGGTAAAAAAAACTGCACGAGTGGCCCGACACCAAAAGCAAAAGCAAAAGTTGCGACACCAACTTGGCCACCAAGCAGCCAACCAGTTACGAGAACGATTACTTCTAACACGGTGCGACCAACGCGAATTGGTATTCCGCGCTTGGCGAGACCAGTCATCAAACCGTCACGCGGTCCAGGTCCGAGTGCGCTACCAATGTAGAGACCTGATCCAATTGCGACTACGACGATTCCAAGCAACGCCATTGGGACTTGAATAAAAATACTTGATGGCTCGGGTATGGCTCCTAAAGCGATATCGGCGACCAAACCAATTTCAAGAGCATTAAGAATGGTGCCAAGACCGGGTTTTTGTTTGAGCGGGATCCAAAGTAGGAGCAAAAAGCAGCCCGTGACCACGATGATCTTGCCAATCGTGATATCGGTTTGGTTGGCAACACCTTGATGAAACACATCCCACGGTGGTGCGCCGATGTTGGCGTTCATTTGAAGCGAAATGCCAACGGCGAATAGCGCCAGACCCAGTACGCATCGAATCAGTCGCCGACCAAGCCGATCACGAAATTCAAGGGTTTCTAAACCGTTCACCGGCTCAGGCTATCGGTCGCGCACTATTTCTGATGCCATAGCCGTGCGCAATCTTCAGACACCCCGGCGACATAATTTCAAAACATGTTTAAAACTGCTTTTAAAAATTTAGTCGGGGAAGTTTTCGCAAACAAGTGTCCCGGGTGTCAACAAGTTTGTTCTTCTGTCTGCGAAAACTGTGTTACACAACTTTCGCAATTGACTTGTTCGACTAGTTCACCAAAGTTTCACAGCGCTAATTTGCACAGTACTAATTTGCACAGTACTAATTTATACAGCGCCCCAAATCAGCAAGTGATTGTCGCCTTCGGCTACAGCACCGTCGTGCGCAAAATGATTCTGGCGATTAAATATCGTAATATGCGGTCATCCATTGCGCTGTTAGGTGAGTCTTTGGCTGATCGAATTCTTGATGAGACTTCAAAAACTAAACAGATAATTAGTTTCATCACCTGGGCTCCGACAACCGCTCAGCGAAAACTTGAGCGCGGGCATGATCACGCCGAAATTCTTGCTCGGTTTATTGCCAGAGAGTTGAAGCTTCCATGTCGCGGTGTGTTGCGTCGGTTCTCTGACCAACCGCAAACTGGTCGATCCCGCGAACAGCGACTTGAGGCCCCACAGTTCATTTCTCGCGCGATAAATAATCAATGCGTTGTTGTAATCGATGATGTCGTGACAACAGGAGCAACGCTTAAAGGCGCATCACAAGCGCTTTACAAAGCGGGCGCCAATCTAGTTATCTGTGCGGCTGTAGCATCTACTGTCTTATGGCAATCCTCGACCGAGTCCTACGAGCTGGAGAAGGCAAGAAAGTCAAGGCGCTAGCCGACATCTTGCCAGATATCAATGCGTTGGCGGCCCAAATGTCGGCAATGTCCGAAGCTGAACTGCGCGGCAAAACTGGTGAGTTCAAGTCTCGACTAGACCGCGGCGAAACACTTGAAGACTTATTGATCGAGTCATTTGCGGTGGTGCGTGAAGCGGCCACTCGTGTCATCGGGCAGCGACATTACGACGTGCAACTCATGGGAGGTGCAGCTTTGCACGCTGGTTGGGTTGCCGAAATGAAAACCGGCGAAGGTAAAACACTCGTTTCAACTTTGCCTGCTTACCTCAACGGGCTTTCAGGCAATGGTGTCCATCAAATCACCACCAACGACTATTTAGCGCAACGAGATGCCGAGTGGATGGGGCAGATTCATAGGTGGCTTGGCTTGTCGGTGGGTCTAGTAATTGCTGGTCGACGCACGAGTCCAGCAGAAAAGCGTGTTGACTATGCATCAGACATCACTTTTGGAACGAACAACGAATTTGGTTTTGATTATCTGCGCGACAACATGGCCGGCACGCTGGATGAGAAAGTTCAGCGTGGTTTTAATTTTGCGATAGTCGACGAAGTCGACTCAATTCTGATTGACGAGGCTCGAACACCTTTAATTATTTCTGGTCGTGTCGCCGACGCAGCAAAGTTGTACTACCGATTTGCATCGATTGTTCGCACGATGGTTCGTGATGTTGACTATGACGTCGAAGAAGATAAACGAATCGTCGTACCAACAGAGATTGGCATCGAAAAAGTCGAGTCACAACTTGGTATCGACAATCTTTATGATGAAGTTCAGCAGAACTTCGTGCACCAGTTGCAAGTTGCCCTTAAAGCCGCCGTGCTGTATCACCGCGACAAGGATTACATCATTCAAGATGGTGAGATCAAAATTGTTGATGAGTTCACTGGCCGAGTTCTTGAAGGTCGACGATGGAGTGAGGGCATCCATCAGGCTGTTGAGGCAAAAGAAGGCGTAAAAATAAAAGAAGAAAACCAAACCTTGGCGACAATCACTTTGCAGAATTATTTCAGAATGTACGACAAACTTTCCGGCATGACAGGAACCGCCCAAACTGAGGCTGCAGAACTAATGAATACCTACGACTTGCAAGTTGTGCCGATTCCAACCAATCGCGAAATGGTGCGACTTGATCAGGCCGATCTAATATTCAAGACCGAGGCAGCAAAGTTCGAGGCTGTGGTTAAAGATCTTGAAGAACGGCATGAAAAGGGCCAGCCAGTTCTAGTGGGCACTGTCAGCGTCGAGAAGAGTGAGCAGCTATCGCAGAAATTAAAACAGCGCGGAATTCCTCACGAGGTTTTGAATGCCAAGCAACATACGCGCGAAGCAATGGTTGTGACACAGGCAGGTCGGCTCGGCTCGATAACCGTGGCGACAAATATGGCGGGTCGCGGTGTCGATATTTTGCTCGGTGGAAACCCGGAGGGTTTGGCCCGACAAGATGTGCTGAAAGCTGGGCACACTCCTGAAACATTGATGGATGAGTTCGCGTTGCCCGTTGAACTTGAGTTGATGCCACCAGATTTCTTGAAGGCTCGCGAACAAGCGCAAGATTTGTATCACGATTTGCTCAAAAAATATACGACTGAATGCAAAGTCGAAGGAGACAAAGTTCGCGAATTAGGTGGACTATATGTTCTTGGCACCGAGCGACATGAAAGTCGCCGCATCGACAACCAATTACGAGGTCGTTCAGGTCGCCAAGGCGACTTAGGCGAGAGCCGTTTTTATTTAAGTCTTGATGACGAACTTATGCGTCTGTTTGCAACGGGTGCGTTGTCGTGGGTGATGGGTCGTGCATTGCCTGATGATGAAGCAATTGAAGCCAAGATGGTGACCAAAGCAATTGAGCGTGCGCAATCTACGGTTGAGCAACGCAACGGCGAAATTCGAAAAAATGTTCTGAAATACGACGAAGTGATGAACGAACAGCGCAAAATTATTTACCAGCGCCGAGATCAAATTTTGCAAGGACTAGACCTGAAGTCGGCGGCAATGGAGTATTTGGCTGAGGCTGTTGACGCATTGATTGAGGCACATTGCGTCGCTGAAGTTGACGACGAATGGGATGTCACAGGTTTAGCTTTGGAACTTGTCACTTTTTGGCCAACAAAAATCGTTGCGGCAAATCTTGCGAATTGTGATTCAACCGATGAAATGTACGACCTGGTGATGTTGGATGCCAGCGGATATTACGCCCAGCGTGAATCAGAGATGGGCGAGTCTGTGATGCGCGAAGTTGAGCGTCAAGTGATGTTGCGAATCATTGATCAAAGATGGCGCGAGCATCTTGAAGAGATGGACTATTTGCAAGAGGGCATCAACCTGCGTGCAGTTGGACAAAAAGATCCACTGATCGAATGGCAGCGCGAAGGCTTCGAGATGTTTGGATCGCTGATGAAGGGAATCGCCCAGGACTTTGTCAAATATGTAATGCATGTGCAAGTAGTCAACGAGAGTTCAGCGAGTACCGCGTTGAGTAATATTCAGCAAACATCCGACGAAAATGTAGATGACCAGCCAAGCCAAGTTTCTAAATCTGGCGCTAGTTCAGGTGTTTTTGGTGCACCCGATTGGTCAAAGACACCGCGAAACTCTCCGTGCCCATGTGGTTCTAGCAAAAAATACAAGATGTGCCACGGTCGCGTAAATTAATTCAGTCTCTAAATACGACGCTGACATCTAATGAAAGATTTTTCAACAGAACTCAATGAACTACGCAAGCGAGTTGCTGAAGCATCGGAATATCTAAATGTTGTCGCATCTCGTGGGCTGTTAGTTGAACTAGAAGTCGAGGTCGCAAAGCCAGATTTGTGGAACGATCAAAATCATGCAAAGAAGATCAATTCGCAATATGTCGCACTTAAATCTGACTTAGATCAATTTGACGGACTGTCAAGCACGGTTGAAGACTTGTTCGTCTTGCATGAACTTGCTCGCGAGGCCGACGATGCGACACAAGAGCCCGAGCTTGAGCGAGGTGCGCTCGCGTGTCGATCTCAACTTGATTCGCTAGAAATGCGAAGCATGTTCACCGGAGAGCACGATGACTGCGATGCGATTTTGCAAATCAACGCTAAAGACGGAGGTGTTGATGCTCAAGACTGGAGCGAGATGCTGCTGCGGATGTATCGGCGTTGGGCAGAGCTAAAAGGATTCGGTTTTGAAATTGGCGACATCTCAATTGGCACCGAGGCAGGAATCCTCTCTGCTGATGTGACAATTCGCGGCAGATATGTTTACGGGTTTTTAACCAGCGAGCGTGGTACGCACCGACTCGTGAGAATTAGTCCGTTTGATAATCAAGGCAGGCGACAAACGAGTTTTGCGCTCGTGCAGATTTGGCCAATTTTAGATCAGGCTGAACTTGAGATCAACGAGACCGATATTCGCATGGAAGTATTTCGCGCATCTGGCGCCGGTGGACAACATGTCAACAAAACTTCTTCGGCAGTGCGATTGATTCATGAACCAACCGGACTTGTTGCGTCATCTCAGCAAGAGCGAAGTCAATTGCAAAATCGCGAAAGTGCACTCAAGCGACTCAAGGCAATGGTTATTGCGCAAGACGAAGAAGAGCGTGCTGCGGCACTTGCTCAAATTGCCGGCAAACAAGCGCAAGTCGGCTGGGGCAGTCAAATTCGCTCATATGTTTTACAGCCGTATCAGATGGTCAAAGATCTTCGAACAAATGTTGAAACCGGCAATGTCACCGCGGTTTTAGACGGCGAACTTGATCAGTTCATGGAGGGCTACCTGAGATGGCGCCGTTCTGACAAAGAGGCGACCAATAGCGCACAATAATTCGGTCATCGTCGGTGTGCGCCGTGCGCTGGTAAGTTAGTCGCGATGATTCGTCTAGAAAATGTGACGAAGATTTATGGCAGTGAGACAGTTGCCGTAAGAGATGCTTCGTTCGACATACCCAAGGGCCAATTCGTGTTTTTGGTCGGGCCATCAGGTTCTGGCAAGTCAACTCTGCTCAGACTGATAAATCGACAAGAGCAACCCGAGCGCGGAGATGTGTGGGTTGCGGGCCGCAATATCAATGACCTTCCTGCCTCACGGGTGCCAATTTTGCGACGAAGCATGGGCAATGTTTTTCAGGACTACAAGCTTTTACTGAATAAAACAGTTTTTGAAAATGTCGCTTTTTCTCTTGAGGTGATCGGCAAGCCACGACATGTGATTGAGCGCCAAGTGCCTGCCGTTTTAGAGCTTGTTGGTTTGGCTGATAAACAAGGCCGTTTTCCTGAACAGTTGTCGGGTGGCGAGCAACAACGAGTTTCGATCGCCCGCGCCTTCGTTAATCGCCCATTGATTCTGTTGGCCGACGAGCCGACCGGAAACCTTGACCCAACAACCAGCGAAGGCATCATGGGCTTGCTCGACAAGATCAACGAAACCGGCACAACAGTAGTAATGGCGACTCATGACCACCGAGTTGTCAATGCAATGCGTCGTCGAGTTATTCAAATGGATCACGGAGTTATTGTTCGTGACCAAGAGCGCGGAGTTTACGAGTAAATGTTTTCGCGAATTGGTTATGCGCTGCGTGAAACTTGGGCGAGTTTTCGTCGCAACCTGACGCTCACTGCTGCGGCGATTTTGACATCTGCTGTTTCGCTTTTGCTCGTGGGTACAACATTTTTGATTCAACGTGCATTCGAGAACTTGCTCGTGCAATGGCGCGGAGATGTCGAGATGATCGTGTTCGTACGCAGTGACGCATCTGCGGAGCAAATTGGTTTGATCGATTCCGTGTTGCGGTCAGCACCAACAATTATTGATGTAAACAAATTGGCGTATTTGAACAAGACCGAAAGTTACGAAGAAGCAAAGAGGATTTTTGTTGGCGATCCGGTGACGCTGAGCCTGTTGTCGCCCGAGTCGATCCCGACGCAGTTTAAAGTCGTGCCACTTTCCGATGACCCGCAACTTGTGCGGTCACTGAGCGATCAATACCGAACACTGCCAGGGGTTGAAGCAGTGGCGCTGGCGGAAGATGAGTTTGAGGTGATCTCAACTCTTTCTAATTTCATTCGTGTCGTAACCTTGGTGATGTCACTTGTGTTGTTGGCAGTTGCCGTTGGTTTGATTTGGAACACAATTCGCACAGCGATGTTTGCTCGACGACGAGAAATCGAAGTTATGAAACTTGTGGGTGCGACAAACTGGTTCATCCGAGTGCCATTTATGTTGGAAGGTTTGTTGCAGGGATTACTCGGCGGGGTTGTTTCTTGTGGTGGTCTGTGGGCGTTGAATTCGGCCTGGACAAACGGTGTTGCCGGATTTAAACCTGGTACGGGTATCAGTTCGTTGATCGTTCCAAGTAGTTATTTGACTTCGGTAATGTTGATTCTTCTCGGCATCGGTGCAGTAGTCGGGGCTGTCGGCTCTGCGATTGCAGCAACGCGCTTTCTTGATGTTTAAATAATCTCATGGCAGATACGAACGAGTTTTCGCAAATTCAATACAGCGTCAGTGAGAACATCGCAACGATCACACTTAATCGTCCAGAAAAGTTGAACGCGTTTACAAACAAAATGTTGCATGAAATTATTGCCGCGTTTGATTTGACTGACGCAGACGATTCTGTTCGCGCCGTAATTATGACGGGTGCCGGACGTGCTTTTTGTGCGGGTGCAGATCTTTCTTCTGGTGGAGAAACTTTCAGTCGCGGGGGTAGTGATGTGCAAGGTGTGCGCGGTGTCCCGCGTGATGGTGGTGGGCTTGTTTCGCTGCGAATTTTTAATAGTAAGAAGCCCGTGATTGGCGCAATCAACGGCCCAGCCGTCGGAGTCGGTGTGACAATGACTTTGCCAATGGACATTCGCTTGGCCAGCAACACATCAAAGTTTGGTTTCGTATTCACGCGTCGCGGAATTGTGACTGAGGCGTGTTCGTCTTGGTTTTTGCCGCGTGTAGTGGGTATCTCTCGAGCAACAGAGTGGGTTTTTACCGGACGCATGGTCAGCCCTGATGAAGCCAAAGAGTCTGGGCTAGTGCGAAGTGTTCATGCGCCGCAAGATTTGCTGGTTGCTGCCCGCGCGATTGCATCCGAAATTGCCTTAAATACTGCACCAGTGTCAGTATCGATGTCACGACAAATGTTGTGGCGGATGCTCGGGGCATCTCATCCAATGGAGGCTCATCGTGCAGAATCGCGGGGCATAATGCAGCGCGGAAACTCTGCTGATGCTCGCGAAGGTGTTACTAGTTTTCTAGAAAAGCGCGCTGCGAATTTTACGATGAAGGTTTCGAGTGATATGCCGGAGATTTTTCCAGAATGGCAAGATCCTGAGTTCAAGTAATTCGCTGTTCGAACGCGTTGGTGGTCTGCCTTTCTTCGAACGGCTGGTTGATCGTTTTTATGAAGGGGTCGCAGTTGATCCGGTGTTAATAGTTTTGTACGCAGAACCAAATGATTTAGAAAAGTCGCGGCTTCATCTCACTTGGTTTCTCGCGCAATATTGGGGTGGACCACCGATGTTTAACGAAAATCGGGGTGATCCAAAATTGCGAATGCGACATATGCCTTTTCGAATCGGTCCTGTTGAGCGCGACCAATGGTTGCTCCACATGTTGGCAGCAGTGAATGAATTGTCTAGTGACGATCTAATTCGTGGCGAACTCACAGACTATTTCGTCAAGGCTGCCGAGCATTTGCGTAACGACACCGGGTTACCCATTTCGTCGGCAGATTATCCGCGCTAACGCAAATTAGCGCAGTGCGTAACAAGCAATTGCCGCCGCTGCGGCAACATTCAGTGAGTCAACCGCCAAATCCATTTCAATTCGTACTTGAAAGTCAGCAGCCTCAAGTGCTTGGTGGCTGAGTCCGGCCCGCTCCGAGCCAAACACGAGTGCTCGTGGCGTATTTTGCTGGAGCAAAACTTTGGTTAGATCAGTCGCCGAATTATTGGGGGTGAGTGCAAGAACCGTGTAACCGCGGTTGCGCAAAGTTTTTAAGGTTTCAGAGATGTCGTTGCTTCGGGCGAATCGAAGATTAAATGCTGCACCCATTGAGACTCGAAGCGCTCGCCGAGACAACGGGTCGGCGCTGGTGGTGTCGCAGATCAAACCATTCCACCCCAGCCCGGTCGCACATCGCACGATTGCACCGATGTTGCTTGGGTTGTCGATTGCCTCAGCAACAATCACCCGATTCGCATCTGCAAGAACCTCGTCTTGCGTCAGCGGAGTTGGGCGAAAAAAAACTCCAAGCGCACTAAGTGGCACACCGAGTCCTGTTGCTTCACGTCGAATATCAATGTCGGCAGTCAGGCACTCTCCGCCCAAAGTTTGAATATCTTTGGCGAAACGATTGGCTTGTTCGTTGTCGCACAGAACAACTTCTGGTTTGTAACCTGCTGCAAGTGCTCGGGCAACCACTAAATCACCTTCTGCGATAAATCGCCCCGCGGCGAGTGTTGATCGACGCTGGGCAATTGTCGTAAGTTGCCGCTCACCCAGTCGTAACGGGTCAAGTCGTGGATCTTGACTAGAGGTGACAGTTGTAATCATTGCGATGCAAACTAGTTCGCAAATTTAGAAATGCCAGGGAAATTCAGACCAATCAGCGTCGCGCTTTTCAAGAAATGAATCGCGACCTTCGGTTGCTTCGGTTGTCATGTATGCAAGTCGGGTTGCTTCACCGGCAAAAATTTGTTGACCGATAAGTCCGTCGTCGATCGCATTGAATGCGAACTTGAGCATCCGTTGAGCCATTGGACTCTTGGCATTTATTTCGCCAGCCCACTCAAGTGCAACTTTCTCCAGATCGGCGTGGGGTACGACTGCGTTAACCATCCCCATTCGGTGGGCGTCATCTGCCGAATACTCGCGTCCAAGAAAGAAAATTTCGCGTGCGAACTTCTGGCCGACTTGTTTGGCAAGATATGCCGAACCGAAGCCACCATCAAAACTTGCAACATCTGCATCGGTTTGTTTAAACCTTGCGTGTTCTTTGCTTGCCAAAGTTAAATCGCTGACAACATGCAAACTATGTCCGCCACCTGCCGCCCAACCTGGAACGACGCAGATAACAACTTTTGGCATAAAACGTATTAACCGCTGAACTTCAAGAATGTGCAATCGACCAGTACTCGCACTATTTTTATTTTCATCGCCATCACCATCTTCGTATTTGTAGCCGTCAGTGCCGCGAATTCGTTGATCGCCACCACTGCAAAATGCCCAACCTCCATCTTTTGGTGATGGCCCGTTGCCGGTTAACAGAACACATCCAACATCGGTTGTTTGTCGAGCATGATCAAGTGCGCGATACAACTCGTCGACGGTGTTTGGTCGAAATGCGTTGCGAACTTCGGGGCGGTTAAACGCAACTCTTACCGTGCCGTGCGCCTTGGCGCGGTGGTAAGTGATATCGCGAAATGAAAAACCCTGAACTTGTGTCCACTGGGTTTGATCAAAAATTGTAGAAACGCTCACCGTTCTATTGTGGCAGCGCGAGACTCAAATTCGGGTCGTGCATCTAGAAATTTGCGCTCCCATTGAGCACTTGCATCATCAGACTGGCGTTTGGTTTGAGGGGCAGGCACAGTTTCTATTGGAGTATCGATGTGGCTCATTATTCGACGAACAGTGACATCCATGTCTCGGGTCAGTTGCTCGTAAGTGACATGTAACGGGACTATTTGATGTTCTGAGAAGTACTTGTCCCAACTTAGATTTGCATTCTGAATTGTTTGCAGGGCTGCAACGATTTCTTGCTCACTATAAATTGGTTCGGAACGAGCCGACATGTTGCTGTTCCATTGGTTTGATTGCTCGGCGCGAACCAATGAAATTGCTTGGCGCACTTCGTTATCGCGCGAGATTCGCACCCATTTGATCGGTGCATTCCAATGGTCGGCTGTTAGCCCGCGTTGCAACATATGTTCGTCGTATTGGTTCCAGTGCATTTTGATTCCGAACACGCCATTTGGCGTCGTGTTCAATTCGGCCGCACAATTTAGATATGAACGCCATGACGAGTCTGAAAAATAGTCAATATTGCGCCACGCACTACGCCTCAACAGTCTGCGCAACGAACCGATGACTTTGCCCCGTGTGTTGAGCTTGGGTAACCCATTTTCATTGCGAAAGTTCGTGAAATTCTTGGTGTGAATATTTAGGTACTCCATTGGCATGCCAGCCATTCCGGTGGCGCGAAGAATCGAACACAGAAGTGTTGATCCAGTTCGATGCACAGATGCGATTGCCAACAAGCATGTTGTCTCTGTTTGGTTCGCTTGTGATACTGGCACGGCTATATTCTGGCAGGTCGCACTGATAGCGTCGTGGCTTGACAATAAGACGAGAAAGTAATGGAGTGAAAAGATGACCGACCTACTCAGCCGTGAAGAGTGGATAAAACGCTCATCTCAAAAAGTTGCCCGCACCAAACTATTCATCGATGGCAAATTTGTAGACGCCGCGAGTGGCAAGACTTTTGAATCAATTAATCCTCGAGATAATTCTGTTGTTGCAAATGTCGCTGAAGGTGACTCGGTAGATATCGACCGCGCAGTTGCGGCAGCAAGAAAAAGTTTTACTTCTGGCGTTTGGAGCGAAATGGCGCCAGTTGATCGCAAAAATATTATGTTGCGTTGGGCGCAATTGTTGCGTGACAATGTAAATGAACTTGCGTTGCTCGAGACGATGGATGTTGGCAAACCGATTGGCGATTCAGTGAATGTAGATATGGCGTCTGCTGCGGGCAACTTGCAATGGTTCGCCGAGACGATCGACAAAATGTACGGGCAGATTGCGCCGGTTCCGCGTGATGCGTTAGCGCTTATCGAAAGAGAGCCACTCGGTGTTGTCGGTGCTGTTGTGCCGTGGAACTATCCGTTAATTATTTCTTCATGGAAGGTTGGTGCTGCGCTGGCTGCCGGAAACTCAGTTGTCTTAAAGCCTGCCGAGCAGTCGCCGTTGTCGGCATTATTTTTTGCCGAACTTGGTGTGCAAGCTGGTTTACCTGAGGGCGTATTCAATGTTGTGCCGGGTTACGGACCAACGGCAGGTGCGGCACTCGGTCTGCACATGGATGTTGACAAACTTGCGTTTACTGGTTCGACAGAAGTCGGACGATATTTTTTGAAATATGCCGCCGAGAGTAATGGCAAATCAGTTTCACTCGAACTGGGTGGCAAGACTCCACAAATTGTTTTGAGTGATTGCTCTGATCTTGATGCGGCAGCATCGGCAATTGCGTGGGGAGTGTTTTATAACTCAGGGCAAACATGTCACGCAGGAACTCGCTTAGTTGTCGAAAAATCAGTTGAAGACGAACTCTTGGAGAAAATTGTAAAAGTCGGCGAGACAATTCAACCAGGTGATCCATATGATCCAAAAACTGCAATGGGAACGATTGTCGATAAAACACAGTTTGATCGGGTGCTTAATTACATCGACATCGGCAAGCAAGAAGGTGCAAAAGTTTTCTCAGGTGGCAGTCGTGTTGAGCCGGTCAAAGGTGGCGTGTTCATTCCACCAACTGTGTTTAGAGATGTAAAGCCTGGAATGCGGATTGAATGCGAAGAAATCTTTGGTCCAGTATTGGTTTCTGTTGCTGTGCAAAGTGCCGATGAGGCAGTGCATGTCGCCAACGACACTCAATATGGTTTGGCGTCATCAATTTGGACTCGAGACATCACAAAAGCTCACCGAATTGCTCGCAAGTTGCGAACCGGCACTGTTTGGGTTAATACTTTCGATAAGGGTTCAATCACGACACCGTTTGGCGGATTCAAACAATCTGGCACTGGTCGTGATCGTTCGATGTATTCAATAGAGGGATACACAAACCTTAAGACGACTTGGATTCAATTATGAGCAAAACTATGAACACAGTTACGCCACGCAATTGCGGTTTCATTGGCCTTGGTCACCTTGGTGTTTATTTGGCAGCGAGCTTGATTCGCGCCGGACACAATGTCACGATTCACGATTTAAACAAATCTCTTGGTGACGGGCTGGTCGCCAAGGGTGCAAAGTGGGCGAACTCGTCGCGTGAAGTAGCGCAAGCCTGTGATGTCGTGTTCACTTGTCTGCCATCGCCCCGTGCAATCGACGCTGTAGTCAACGGTGAAAACGGTGTGCTCGCTGGTCTTGCCAAGGGTGGGACATGGGTTGATATGAGCACGAATGATCGCAGTGAAACTTTGCGCCTCGGAGAAATCGCTGCGAAGTTGGGCATCAGCACACTTGAGTCGCCGGTAACTGGCGGCGTGCATAAAGCAGCCGAAGGCGACATCACGGTTTTGGTGGGTGGCGACGAAAAGATTTTCGCGGCCCATAAAGATTTGCTTGAGGCGATGGGCAAGCCCGTTATTTATGTTGGCGAACTTGGCAGTGCTGCAGTTATCAAAGTGATCACGAACATGTTGGCGTTCATTCATCTCGTGGCATGTGGTGAAGCACTGATGCTCGCCAAAAAAGGCGGAATTGATTTGGGCGTTGCGTATGAAGTCATCAAAAACAGTTCGGGCAATAGCTTTGTCCATGAAACCGAAGGTCAAGTTATTCTCAACGGAAGTTACGACATCGGCTTCACGATGGATCTTGCGCTTAAAGACATGGGATTCGCGATGGAGTACGGTCGGAAGTTTGGTGTGCCACTAGATGTGGCAAGCACAGTTCAACAAGCATTTGTGCGCGCCAAATCGCAATACGGCGGTGAAGTGTGGTCGACTCAAGTCGTCAAACTTCTTGAAGATGCGCTCGGCACAGATCTGCGCGCACCGGGGTTTCCTGCCAGGTTGCAATAAGATTTAGAGAATGAACACAGAGCAGTCTGCTCGACGCGATCTTGCAGTTGCATTTCGCTTCGCAGCAAGACTCAATATTCACGAGGCAACAGCGAACCATTTCAGCGTCGTTGCTTCGCAAGACTCGAATGACTTTTTAATTAACCCGGCGGGTCGACACTTTTCGCTCGTGCGGGCAAGTGATCTCATATTGATTGATCTGAATGCAAAAAGCTTTGGCATCGCCGAAAATCAATTAGTTGACCCAACGGCGATAAATCTGCATGGCCAGTTGCATAAACTTTTGCCACATGCCAAGTGCATTTTGCACACTCACATGCCTTATACAACTGCTCTGGCGTGCCTGCGCGATTTTGAATTCTTAATGTTGGACCAAAATGCGTGTCGTTTTTATCAACGCATCGCCTATGACCGCGACTATGCAGGAATGGCTCTCGAGCAAAGTGAGGGTGAGCGGGTTGCAAAAATCATGAGTAAATCAAAGAGCGTATTATTTCTAGCCAATCACGGCGTGATAGTTGTCGGCAACTCGGTGGCTGAAGCATTTGATGAGTTGTACTATTTAGAAAAAGCAGCACAGTTGCAGGTGCTGGCGCTTTCAACGGGTCGTGAACTATCGATCATCGAAGACGAAATAGCAGCTTTGGTTTGTAAACAATGGCTAGAGTATCCAAAGTCCGCAGAGCATCACTTTGCGGCCTTGATTGAGATTCTTGATCAACAATCCCCTGAATACAAAAACTGAATACTTGAAAGGCAAGAGAAATGAAAGCTGCAGTCTGTCGCGAGTTTGGCAAGCCACTTGTAATTGAAGAAGTCACATTAGCTAAACCGCAGGCAGGTGAGCTACGAATAAAAATTTTGGCGACGGCTATTTGCCACAGTGATATTTCCTACGCCGATGGTGCGTGGGGTGGAACCTTGCCGGCAATTTTTGGCCATGAAAGCGTAGGCATTGTTGAAGAAATTGGCGCTGGTGTAACTCATGTAAAAGTTGGCGACCAAGTCGTCGTGACCCTGATTCGTTCATGCGGCCATTGTCGGGGTTGCTCTCGTGGAATGCCGGTTACTTGTGAGACTTCGTTTCCGCTTGACGCCAAGAGCCCGCTTACTTCAAAATCAGGTGAGTCGATTGTTCAAGCAATGCGCACGGGCAGTTTTGCCGAGTATGTCGTTGTTGAAAGTTCGCAAGTTGTCGTTATCTCGAAAGATATTAAAGCCGCGAGTGGATCGCTACTTGCATGTGGTGTGATCACAGGTTTTGGGGCGGTTACGAATACCGCAAAAGTTGAAGCCGGGAGTCATGTTGTCGTAATTGGTGCAGGTGGAGTCGGGCTCAACTCGGTGCAGGGCGCACGCATCAGTGGTGCACGATCAATTATTGCTGTTGACTTGTCGGATACAAAAATCGAAGCGGCTAAAAGCTTCGGCGCAACTCACGGCATTAACTCCGGCAAAGAAGATGTTGCAAAGCGCGTTTTGAGCATTACCGATGGTCGTGGTGCTGATTATGTATTCGTAACGGTTGGCGCCAAGCAAGCATTCGACTCGTCGTATGGTTTGCTCGCCAAATCTGGCACGGTCGTTTTGGTTGGTATGCCTGCCAACGGTGTGATGTCAGAGATCGACCCAGGAACGATGGCGGCATATAGCCAAAATATTCTTGGCTCAAAAATGGGCTCAGCACGTATTCAGGTCGATATCCCGAACTTGATTTCGCTATACGAGCAAGGTCGACTCAAACTAGATGAACTAGTGACCAAGACTTATAAGTTAGAAGAAATCAATGAAGCAATTGCTGCTGTCAAGCGTGGCGATGCATTACGAAATGTGATTGTTTTCTAGAGATATAAGAAACATAAATAGATCGGCGGGGTCATGAAAATAGAAAAAATTCAAACGTTTGTTGTCGGCAATCCACCACCGCGCACAGGTGGTCGTTATTTTATTTTCGTAAAATTAACAACTGATACTGGCGTCACCGGTATTGGTGAGATTTATACCGCGACTTACTCGCCGCAAATTGTTTGCAAAGTCGCAGAAGATATGTTTGCTCGTTACATTTTTGGCACCGATCCATTTCATATCGAAAAAATGTGGCGTCGAACTTATGGTTCGGGTTTCGCGCACCGCCCAGACTTCAGCACGGCTGGCGTCGTCAGCGGTTTAGAAATGGCGATGTGGGATATTTGTGGCAAAGACACCGGCAAGCCTGTTTACGAGTTGCTCGGCGGTCAAGTTCACGACCGGTTGCGTTGCTATACGTATTTATATCCATCACATGAGTTTGATGCGCACTCTGATCATCCGCTTTACACCGATCCAGATCTTGCCGCTGAGGCTGCCGTTCGCGAAGTTGAGCGAGGTTTTACCGCGGTAAAACTAGACCCTGCTGGGCCGTATTCGGTTTTTGATGGACGTCAGCCGTCGCTTGCAACGATTGATCGTAGCGTGCGAATGGTTGCTGCAATTCGCAAAGCAGTTGGCAATCGCGCCGATATTTTGTTTGGCACGCACGGTCAGTTCACGGCTTCTGGTGCGATTCGTTTGGCAAAACAACTTGAGCCTTACGACCCGATGTGGTTCGAAGAGCCGATTCCACCTGACGCCCCAGAAGAAATGGCCAAAGTCGCAGCGCATACAAGTATTCCGATTGCAACTGGTGAACGGCTCACTTCAAAGTACGAGTTCGCACATTTGTTGCGCGTCGGCGGTGCGTCGATTATTCAGTTGGCGACTGGGCGTTGCGGTGGAATTCTTGAAGGCAAAAAGATTGCATCAATTGCCGAGACATATCATGCGCAAATTGCTCCGCATCTTTACTGCGGACCGATTGAAGGTGCGGCGAATATTCAATTGAGTACTTGCACACCAAACTTTTTGATTCTTGAGAGCATTCAAGACTGGGGTGGTTTTCACGCCAAGATTTTAAAGAAGCCGATTCAATTTGAAAACGGTTATGTCATCCCGTCTAAAGAACCTGGACTCGGCGTCGAGTTGAATGAAGAAGTCGCACTCGCACATCCATACACGGGCACTGATCTGCATCTCAACGAGCGTCAAACCCCTGCCGACCTAAGTTAACTCCACACACTTTGGCGTCTGACTTATAAGACTTTTATTGTCCTGGTGTGATAGCCAGTTGCGCCGTCTGGGTCTGGTCGACTGACTTCCTGCGTTTGAGTTGCGCCAGTTTTGTCGGTAGCGCGAACTTGAATTTCGTATTCACCCGGTTGGAGATTTGATTCATATTTCCATTGCCGCCAGGTGTCAATATTCAAGTCGAGTGCAAGAGTTGCAAGTTTCCATTCTCCAGCATCAATTCGTACTTCAACTTTTTCGATTCCGCGCTGTTGTGCCCAGGCGACACCGGCAATTGCAATCTTTCCTGCGACGACATTCTCGTCTCGGCGGGGCACATCAATTCGTGACTGTGTTTTGATCGGCGCATCACGCGACCATCCGAGCGGAATCCAATATCCTTCGGCTTGGTTCCACATCGTCAAGTCGATGCTCTTGAGCCACTTAGTTGCACTGACATACCCATAAAGTCCAGGGACAATTAATCGCACAGGGTACCCGTGTTCAAGGGGCAGTGCAGTACCGTTCATGCCGATCGCGATCATCGCATCGCGTCCATCAACTGCTGCACCAACCGGGAACCCGCAAGTCCAGCCATCAACGCTGGTGTTGAAGATTTGTTCTGCTCGCGAGTCGACACCTGCTTCGTCGAGTAAATCGGCTAGAAGTACACCTTGCCAAATCGCATTACCGATATATGGTCCACCGACTTCATTAGAAACACAACAGATAGTTATTGTGCGCTCGACCATTGGTCGTGCAAGCAAGTCTTGATAAGACAGCGTCAGCGGTGTTTTAACCATTCCGCCAATTTCAAGTTTCCAAGTGTTGATATCAACTCTTGGTAATGACAATGCCGTATCAATTCGATAAAAATCTTTATTTGGCGTCACAAATGGCGTTTGCTCAAAAATCTGTGTCGCGGAAGGAATCTTCGTAGTCGGCAGAACCGTGTTGTTGCCTATTGGTGGCAACGACTGCGGTGCTGCATCACGAACCTGAGAAATTTTTTTACTGCTAACTACGCTGGCCGTGCCAGCCAATGCCGTTGAGATGATGGCGACTTTTCCTGTTGTGGACAAGAATCGTCGGCGATCCCACCCGAGTGGCGCGCGAGATGTGGTGGGTGTTTCAAGGGGTTTGCTATTTTCATTAATCACGCAAATTAATTTTGTGAGCAACCAGCATCCCGCAAGTGCGCCAACGAGACTGGGCAATAGCGCGGCAGCGTTTTGTGACGGTCGAAGCAGAGAAATTATTGCTCCGACGACACCGAATCCTGCGATGATGCTGGCACCAGCGATTCTTCGACGCCTTGCAATTGAGCCGGCTAAAAGTGCGAGACACGAGACAGTTAGCAGCATGCCTGTTTTGAGTGCGGCCTTATTGTTTGTGGCAAAAATACGGATGGCGAAATTTTTCAACCACTTTGGCGTGTGATCAATGAACTCACCACCGATGGCATTTAATGGTGTCTCGACATTGATAATCACTGCGATAAGAGTGGCAATAGATAAAGCAAAGAGCGCCGAAATGAGCCCCGCAATAGGTGCTGTCCAAATTGGTGCTTGAAAACTTTGTTTTTGTGGGGCAGATCGGTCAATCTCGGGTTGATAAACCGCACTGCTCGGCACTTTATTGAAAATGTTTATAGAACGAAGCATAGTTAGTTGGCGATTGATCAGCCAAGGGATACCGTGCAGTCAGTGAATAACTTTGCAATCGTTGCCCATCACACTCATCATCACGTGCATCACGTGACACGACGGGCTCATTTGTAACGCTTCAAATTTAATTTCGAAGTTCAGCCCGTCGGTTCGCCCGGCGGGTTTTTTATTTATACCCACTTTTGATCAGGAGATATCCAATGAAAACAGAGAAAGCACAAGAAATTGATTTTGAGAAACTAAATGGCTTGGTGCCCGCAGTAATTCAAGATTCAAAATAGTCTTTTCGGTCGCAAGATCTAACGGGGAATTGTCGACATCACCATGTCGACAATTCTTTGTGGTGCCCCGCTAAGAATTGGATAGATCTTTCCACGAAGCGGCAGGCAAACATGTCTACGATTTTTTTCTATCGCACGACGAACATTGCGTGCCACCCGCTCGCGAGAAACCTCCGGCAGTAATTGTAATTTTTGTAGTCGCTTAAACATTTTGAATGTTGCTTCAACTTGATACACACCGGCCAACATGTCTGTTGGTATCGGACCAATTTCAACTAGCGTCATGCCTATTGGGGTGCCGTGCAGTTCGTGGCGTAATACGCGATGAAAACCCGATAGCCCAGACTTTGAGGATGAATAGAGAGTCATACCAACAAATCCACCACTTGCGGCCAAAGAAGAAATATTAACAATGTGGCCATTTTGCCGTTGGCGCATACCAACCAGAACTTGACGAGTTAAGTCAATTGGCGTGATTTGGTTAGTAATAATTACTTGGCGAATATCGTCGCTCGTTGCGTCTTGCAATAATCCAGTGTGGTCGACGCCTGCATTATTTATAAGTACATCAATTGGCCCGTGCTCTGATTCAATTTTTTTAATCAACGACGAGACCGCGTTCAAATCAGACAAGTCACAACATACACAGGTGCCACCAATTGGGTGCATGGCTAGTTCTAATCGTTGAATATCACGGGCAACACCAATTATCTTTGCCCCTGCACGAGACAGCTCAATTGCGATCGCTTCGCCAATTCCGCGTGAAGCGCCAGTGACAAGAACGGTTTTATTTTTTAAATCCATACTTTTGAATCGTATATGGCTAAAGATGAGCCATCGTGCCCCCGTTGTATATCTGACCGTGAGTCTGCAGTTCGTTGCTGGCATCTGATTGGTGTAACACTCGTATCGGTGAATTCTTCAATCCAAACGAGTGGAATTCGACCGAGTGAACTTCTTGCGATCCGACCGTTTCGTCTGCTGTGGATCAACAGTTTTCTGTTCATACTTGTGCAGAGCACCCAGCGTTTCGCATTTGTCTGGTTAGCACTTGAATTAGGCGCCAAGTCAGACATCAGTGGACTGATTCTTTTCGTCATGGGTATTCCGGTGTTATTAATTTCTTTACCGATAGGCGTGATGAGCGATCACATGAATCGGCGCACGCTACTTATGGTCAGCCAACTTGGTGCGTTGGTAATCACAACTGTGGTTGCAGTAATGGTGACGGCCCAGCAGATGACGGTCAACCGGGCGATCATCGGATCATTTATTGCTGGCATATTTATCGCAATCGGTTCGCCGGTGCGTTCGGCAATTGTTCCAACGGTTGTGCCCCAAGACAAACTTGTCGGCGCAATTGCGGTCAATACAATCGGCAGCAATCTTGGGCTAATGATTGGTCCTGCAACTGCGGGCCCGGCGATTGCGATTTGGGGGATTGAAGGCGCATTCTGGATTCAAGCACTATTGAACCTTTTTGGGTTTTTTGCTTTGATCAATTTAAAACTTCCAGCGACTCTGAATACACAGCGTCGGCGACTGCGCGAAGAAATATTTGGTGGGCTCACATTTATTGGTGGGCATGCAGAAGTGCGATCGTTTTATGTCTTACTCAGTGGTTCGATTTTATTTATGATGGCGCCGTGGATCGTTCTTGGTCCGCAGCTTGCCAAAGAACAAGTAGGCGCGACGGGCAGTCAGACGACATATATGTTTGCGATGCTTGGGCTGGGTCAGTTCGTTACATCTATCGGAATTCTGCGGTACAACCACAAAATGGTGCAAAAAGGAATGTGGTTTATTGGTGGTTTGTGTTGGGGGTCGTTGGTGCAAATCGTGCTCGGTCAGTCAAGTTCGCTCCTGATGATGAGTGTGCTGTTGTTTGCGTGGGGAGTGGGCGGTGGTTTCTATATGAATTTGAGTCAGACTCTGATTCAGAACAACACACCACCACAAGTAATGGGACGCGTTATGGCGGTGCACTCACTAATAATGTCCGGGCTTGCGCCGATCGGTGCCCTCATTGTTGGAGTGATTGCGCGTCGAGTTGATTCTGCTCCGATGACATTTTCAGTTACTGGTTTATTGATGTTGGTGACGGCGGTTTATTTCTTGGTTGTCAAGAAAAATCTGCGAGCAATGTCGTAAACTCATCGTCATGACAATTTCATTTAGGGCAGGCGAAATCTCCGCGGCAGAACTTGCTGCAAAACCACTCGGACAACCATCGGCAGAGCCGCTGACTGGCGAGATCATGACACGAGCGAAAGTTTTTTTAGACAATGAAACTGTCACGGCTGGTACATGGGAGTGTGAAGTCGGTGCGTCTCGCTGGGAGTTCACCACACGCGGCGAAGTTATTTATGTTCTATCGGGCCGGATGACAGTGCATGAAGACGGTGGAGATGCCGTTGAACTCACTGCTGGTTCGAGTTGCATCTTTCCGATTGGATGGAAAGGCAAGTGGACCGTTCACGAAACTCTACGAAAAGTTTTCGTCGTCTACCGTACGAACTAGCTTTTTATTTAATCAACGAGTACGCGGATGAATTGTGGTCCACCGTGCGAAAATGCAGTTCGCAAAGCATCTGATAGTTGTTGCGGAGTTTTCACTTCGGTAGCAGTCCAGCCAAAACCACGGGCGATTGCAGATGGATCATGCGACGAAACATTGACACCAATTTGTGGTGCTTGAACCTCATCGAATGATTCGCGGATTTGTTCGTAACCGCTGTTGTCCCACAACACAAGGACAATGTTGCAGTTCATGTCTTGCGCTGCCGCCATCTCGGCAACCGTAAATAGCCAACCGCCATCGCCAGCGATTACTAAAACTGGTCGCTGTGGTGCTGCGATGCTTGCACCAATCGCCATTGGTAGTGCACAGCCCAAAGTGCCGAACCCATATGGGGCGAGCCACGACCGAGACTGCGTTGCTGGCAACCACCAATGCGCGCTATAACCCAATTGCGTTGAGTCAAGTGCGACGATTGCGTCAGTCGGCAGTTCATTTTCGATTGCTATTAGCCACGGTACAAAACTTTGACTCGTTTTTTTGCGCGCATGTTCACGCCAAGTGTGGGCACGAGTTGCCCCTTCTTGACGCGCGTGCGACTTAATTCCGATAGTCAGCGCCTGCATCGTAAGTGCCGCATCGCCAACAAGTCCAACTTTCGGGGTAGTTCGTCGCGTCATTTGTTGCGGATCAATATCGATGCGAATCACTTTCCCAGAAAAGTTTAAAGCCCGACCATTGTTGTAAAGATCTGTATCCGAGAGCTCTGTGCCGACAACCAATACGACATCTGATGCTTCAACATCGCGTTGGACTCGACCGAACACAAGACAGTTGCCTGCACATAACTGGTGAGACGATGAGATCACACCTTTGGCATTGCCCGTTAGAAGTACTGGCGCATTCAAAGCTTCAGCTAGCGCTATTAGTTGTGTCGCCGCGTCAATGGTGCCACCGCCAGCGATTATCACGGGACTCTGTGCAGAGTTAAAAATTTCAAGTGCTTGCGAAATCTCTGTTGTTGCTGCTGCTGTGCGCTTTAGAGATGTATCAACGCGAGTAAATATCTCGCAAGTTTGAGCAAGAATATCCATCGGAATCGCAATGTGTACTGGCCGAGGTCGCGCAGAAGTAAAAACATTCCATGCACGCTCAATTAGCGCCGGTAACTGAGTTATATCGGTGACAGTTTCGCTGAACGCGCAAATAGATCTGACAAGTTCTGCTTGATCAGGTAAATCGTGCAACGGACCAAAACTTTTTCCGAGCGCATCAGTCGGGGTGGTTGATGCCAACACGAGCATCGCTCGCGAGTCGTGATACGCCTGAGCGATTGGCGTCATCACATTGGTGATTCCTGGTCCACTAATTAAAACGCAGACTCCAGGTCGACCAGTGACGATCGACCAACCGTCGGCCATGAACCCAGCACCTTGCTCGTGTCGTGGCGAAACTGCGCGCACACCCGAGCGATGCAGACCGCGATAAAGCTCGATGTTGTGCACCCCCGGTATGCCAAAAACAACATCAACCCCGTATTCGCAGGCGAGCAATTCAACAATCGCCTCGCCAACTCGAAGTTGTGGGCTAGACATCTGAATTAATTCGCAGTCGCAATTAGTTTTTCGGCTAGTTGCCGGATGCGGCTACATGCATCTTTTAAAATTTCAGATTCAACTGTTAGTGCGATCCGAATATGTCCGGCACCACCATTACCAAAACTTTCGCCAGGCATCACACTGACATTATGTTGATTTAGAAGTTGCCATGCAAATTCTTCGCCGGATAATTTTGTCTTGCGCACGTCAAGCATCACGAACATACCGCCCTCGGGCATACGTGCGCTGATCACTTTTGACCCAGCGAAAGACTTGATTAATGTTTCTGCGCGTTCACGAAATGCAAGACGCAATCGTTCAACCTCTGGATGTTGCTCATTTAATGCGACCGCGAGCGCGTCTTCTAAGAACGGTTGTGATCCAAATAACATCGCTTCTGCCACCAGAGTCAGTCGTGGAATCACATCTTGGTGACACGCAACCCAACCTGCGCGAAAACCTGGCAGGGCATGCGATTTAGAGATAGACGACACCGCAAGTGTGCGATCACGCAGGTGCGGTCGATCAAACGGCGAGCAAAATGGGGCGTCGTAAGTCATGTCTGCGTATACCTCATCGCAGATGATCCATAAATCATGGCGTTCGCAGACCTCGCCGATCGCGTCTATCTCACTGACTGATAACACAGCACCTGTCGGATTACTTGGCGTGTTAAGCAGCAGAACTTTCGTACGTGAAGTAATTGCGTTTTCAATTGATTGTGCTGTGACGTGAAAATTATTTTCAGGCAATGTTGCGACTGATACAAAAGTTGCGCCAGATGCCGCAACCAGGCCTTCGTAAGTTGCATAATACGGATCGGGAACGAGTACTTCATCGCCAACTTGTACGAGCGTCAGCAACGCGGTGCACAATCCATTTTGTGTGCCAGCTGTGTATAGAACTTGTTCGGGTGTGACGAGAAGCCCGGAGCGTTTGGTTAAGTGATTTGCGATTGCCTGCAATGCTTCGGGTTCGCCCTGACCGTGTGCATAGCGAGTGCGACCTTGACGCATCGCAGTTGCGGCTTTGTTGATCACACTTGCTGGTGGTGGCAAATCAGGTTCGCCGATTGATAAAAGAATTATTTCTTCACCTAAACCTGAACGGCGTAAACCTTCGGCATGAACAGCCCATTTAGCCGCACCCAATCCTGCGAGTCGATCAGTGATTGGCGCAAACTTCATAGCGCTATAAATATACGTTCTACAGCACTGTTTAAAAGTTGTCTACGGATTGATTATTTGGGTTCGCTGATGCGCTCAAGAACCACACGAACGCCACCCATGTCTGGGCGGGTCCAGATCATGTGGCCTTCGCTATCTAAGTGACGACGAACTTCGATTCCAGGCATGCCGACCGGTCGGAGAACAAATGAATTGTCTTCGTAGGTAGCAACAACATAAATTGGTGTTTTAAAATCAAAAACTGAAACATCGTGCACGCCGTTTTCTTCGGTGCCATCAGCACGAGCATCGGCGATTGTTCCGCCGCCACAGTCGACAATTCGATTTCCGCATTGCTCGATGCGTTCGGTGTACGACATCAATCGATCATCGGAAGGCACCGGTTGGCCACCACGAGTTGCACTAATCGTTTTCCAAATGCCGCGCAGATCAGGTGCACCAGTTACGAGAGGCTCGGTACATCCAGAAAGAATCAGTGGTGGAAAAGATGGGCCGTATCCACCAGCAGGGGTGTGCGCAACAGGAATTTCGTTTGCAAGTGTCATCTATGGACAGATTACTGCAAGATCGTGTTGGCTAATTTACTGGATCAGTGCTTCTACAAAAGAGTGAGTGCATTTAGCGTCTGCGTAGTACAAGAACAGCGAAGGCTCAATTAATTCGAGTTCAAGTACGCAGTCGCTGCCCTGATTGTCGAGAACTAAATCAACTCGGGCGTAAGTTGTCGTTCCAAATTTTGATGATACAAAATCAATTGCTGCTTGGGCAACTTTGAGTTGATTAGTTGTAGGGGTGTGGGGCGAATTTGTTTCGGGAGCAAATAAGTCGTCCACCGAGCCCGCGCGGGGCAAAGTAACTCGTTTGTTTGCAGCGTGACTGAATTTTCCATTAAAAAAGACCATCGGCCATTCACCATCTCTTGCAATTGAATTCAAAAGTGGCTGCACCAACACTGTTTGACCAGACGTATGCAGCCGAGCGACATGACGCGTTGCAATCTCGTGTTGTTTGGAGTCGTAAGACGCGGCGTCGCGACTGCCAGCCCCGATTGCGGGCTTGATAACAAATTCGCTAACTGGAAATTCGTACACGTCACCAGGCTTTACAAAAACAGTTGGTGTAATCGCAATTCCAGCATCTGCTAATTCGTTCAAATAATTCTTGTCAAGATTCCAGTGAATAATTGCTGGAGAGTTGACAATTTCAGTGATCCCCGAAACGCTGTCAAACCAAATTAGAAAATCCTTCAATCGTTCGGGGTAGTCCCACGCCGAGCGCAACACAACTCGGTCAAACTTCGACCAGGTGACAGCTTTGTTATCCCAATTGACGATTTCAACTGTGCAACCAGCAACACCAAGTGCTGCAACTACTGCTGTTTCATCTTCATCTCGACCGTGTGCTGCTTGCGTTGTGACCCATGCCAAGTTTTTAATCACTGCGCGAAGTTACCAGAATTCTCATAAATAATTTGATGTGTTAATAGATTGCAATCAAGTGGAGCTGGGGGGAATCGAACCCCCGTCCATCAGCCGTTGAGCGCCCGTGATACGACCATTCCCACTTCGTTGCTACGCAGCAACACCGGCGGGTCGATTACAAGTGCACTAGGTGCACAAGTCGCGGAATGACTTTCCATTCGGTCATCGGTCTTTCTCGACGTCAGCATTCTTTCTTGCTGTCATTCCCCGCTTCTGTTGCCGGGCTGCGGTGAATTGGCCCCGTGCGACCTTGCGGCTCACGGTTGCTCTCCTACCGCAATTA
>CAMCZA010000002.1 GCA_945885515.1 Ferrithrix thermotolerans DSM 19514
GCAAGAAATACCGCTGCGCGGTCGTAGTTAGCTTTAACGCTGGTCAATAGACACGCCATGTATTCAACTGGATAGTGAGCCTTGAGATAAGCAGTTTGATATGCAAGAAAGCCGTAGCCATAGGCGTGGCTTTTGCCGAATGCGTAGTCAGCGAAATGCTCAATCGCATCAAATAGCGTTTCGCCCAACTCTTCGCCATATCCAGTTGCGACACAACCACTCTCAAAGACCTTTCGCTGCTTGGCCATGTCTTCACGATTCTTCTTGCCACAGGCCTTGCGAAGGTCATCGGCTTTCTCGAGGCTGTACCCGGCAAACTTCTGGGCGACGCGCATCATGCTCTCTTGATAGATCATCAAGCCATAGGTGTCTCCAAGAAGTTCAGCCGCATCCGGGTGAAATAATTCAGGCTGTTTGCGACCGTTTTTGTAGTCGGCGAAATCATTATGCATATTCGCCGCCATTGGCCCGGGTCGATATAACGCAACGATGGCTGCGAGGTCATCCAGAGTGCTCGGCACGAGGCTTCGAACCAATGCTCGAATGTTCGTTGACTCAAGTTGAAACACCCCAATCGTGTCGCCACGACGCAACAAATCAAAAGTCTTTTCATCTTCGAACGAAACTTTGTCGATATCAAAATCAGGATCACGAAGTTCTCGGATCATTTTGTTTGCATCGGTGATCACATCCAAGTTTCGCAAACCCAAGATGTCCATTTTTAATAGACCGAGCTCCTCTACGGCATGCATTTCATATTGCGTAACAATCGGTGCAAGTTCGGCATCTTGACCTGACTCGGCTTTGCGCTGAATCGGCAGATACTCCGTGAGTTTTTCTTTGGTGATCACAACTGCCGCAGCGTGAATGCCGACATTGCGCTTTAATCCCTCTAGACCACGGGCAACATCCAGCACACGCTTGACATCAGGATCAAGATCATAAAGAGCGCGCAACTCAGTTGCCGCTTTGTAGCCAGCGAGATGTTTTTCGTCTTCTTCGAAACAATATTTAAGTGGCGTGTCTCGACCCATCACTACTGGAGGCATCAATTTTGCAATCTTGTCGCCTAACCCATATGGAAGTCCAAGGACGCGTGCGGCATCGCGCACCGAGTTGCGCGCCTTGATCGTTCCAAATGTGATTATCTGTGCGACATGGTCTCGGCCATATTTTGTTGAGGCATACCGAATCATCTCGTCGCGATATCGCGAGTCAAAGTCCATGTCAATGTCGGGCATGCTTCGACGACCAGGGTTTAGAAATCGCTCAAACAACAAGTCGTAGCGAATCGGGTCAAGATCAGTGATCTGTAACGAATACGCAACGGCACATCCAGCAGCCGACCCACGACCGGGGCCAACACGAATTTCTTGCTGTCTGGCGTGACGCACCAGATCCCAAACGATCAAAAAGTATGAACTAAAACCCATCGTCTTAATTGTCAACAGTTCATAGGCAACACGCTCGACTACGGCGGCGGAAAGTTTCTCGCCCCATCTTTTTTGAGCGCCGAGCCAGGTTAGATGTTCGAGATAGGCGTGGTCATCTGCGAACCCCTCAGGAATTGGGAAGTCCGGCAACACCGGCACACCGAATTCAATCTCGACTTTTGCTCGCTCGGCAATCCAAAGTGTGTTGTCGCATGCAGTTGGCTGCTCACGAAACAGCCAGCGCATTTCTTTGGCAGATTTCAAGTAGTGCTCTTGGCCCTCAAATTTCAAACGATTCGGATCAGCGATTGTGCATCCAGTCTGAACACACAACAAGGCATCATGTGCATGGCTGTCTTCACGGTGGGTGTAGTGACAATCATTCGTTGCCAGCAACGGAGCGCCAAGTTTTTTGCTGATTTCAATTAATTTTGGATTTGTTTCTATCTGTAACGGGATTCCGTGATCTTGTAGTTCAATAAAAAAATTATCTTTGCCAAAAATGTCTTGAAGTCTGGCTGCAGTCTTTAACGCTTCTTCTTCTTTGCCGTTTTTAAGCGCTTGCAACACATGTCCGCCCAAGCACCCAGAAGTCGCAATCAATCCTTCGTGATATTTGGTGAGCAACTCCCAATCCATGCGCGGTTGGTAGTAATAACCCTCTAGAAATGCCAGGCTTGCCAACTGAATCAAGTTTTTGTAGCCGGTGTTATTTTCTGCCAGCAAAGTTAGGTGGTAATAGAGCTTTTTTCCTGCTTCTGTATCGCCACCACTGTCATCGAATTTTCCGCGTCGTGTCGGGCGCTCGGTGCGAGTTTCGTAGGCCATGTAAGCCTCGGTGCCGATAATCGGTTTGATCCCCCGCTTCGTGCACTCTTTATAAAAGTCAATGACACCATACATATTGCCGTGATCGGTAATACCTAGTGCTAATTGCGAGTCGTTGACCGCGCATTCGACGAGTTCATCCAGCCGCGACGCGCCGTCAAGCATTGAAAATTCTGTATGGACATGAAGATGAGTGAACGAATCACCCATTACAAATATGTTCCGGGACGATCTCCTGGCTGAGCAGTTGGAGACGCTCCAGACTGAATCTGCCTTTGTTCAGACTGCTGGCGCATCGAGAGTTGCTGCGCAAACATCGTTGCTTGAATTCCGTGGAACAAGCCTTCAAGCCAGCCAACAAGCTGCGCTTTGGCAATTCGTAATTCTGCATCAGATGGAATCTCGCCGTCTTTAAATGGCAACGCAAGAGTGCGTAGTTCTTCTTGCAAGTCGGGCGACAA
The DNA here is from genome assembly GCA_945885515.1 of Ferrithrix thermotolerans DSM 19514. Lineage (GTDB taxonomy): Bacteria > Actinomycetota > Acidimicrobiia > Acidimicrobiales > Ilumatobacteraceae > BACL27. The sequence continues at coordinate 2,723 of CAMCZA010000002.1, forward strand.
TGCGGTGGTTAGTTCGGCGATTGAGCGTTCATATATTTCTGCAAGTCTTTCGCGCGAAGGATTATCGAGTGTCATTGATCGCACCTCGTCGAGAAGTTGCTTGATCATCGAGCCGATACGCATGACTTTTGCCGGTGCCGTAACCGTCTCTTGTTCTACACCAGCACTTTCAACAGCCTTGTTGTCAATAATCTCGCCGTGTTCAAGTTCAGTCATGGTGGGGTGCCTAACTTATCAGTTTCTGGTAATAGCGAGCAACGGTACATCAAGTTCGTCATCGGTTAATGCACCATGTCGACATTGCAACAAATATGGACCAGAGTCGGCAGGATCGTCAAAACTAATTGGCTCTCTCGGCACAAGCGCCACATCTCCAAGTCGTTTGCGAGTGGCTGCACCGAGTCTCGGTCCTAGCCATTGCTCGTCGATAATTTGATCTTTGCCGACCACCCATGCAACATCGCCGTGGTGCTGTTGCGCGCGGGCCAATAATTCAACTTCTGTTCCTTTGCGGGAGTGGAGCCAACGAAACCGGCCTTCCCCAGATTGATGTGAAGTCATTGCCAAGACTTCCGGGTGTGGTGGCAATGTATTTGTGCCAACCATTACTTGACCGTGGTCTGCAGTGACTATCAGCACCGAGCCGTCAACCAGAACTTCTTGAATATTGGCCACGAGTGCATCGGCACTTCGCAGTTCGGCCTCGTAGAACGAACCAAAGCCGCGCTCATGGGCAATTTTGTCGACCCCGTCGTAATACGCATAAATAAACTTTTCGCCAGCGCGCAACAACTGACCAACTTCGACGGCGATACTTGAAGCAGCCCGCCACCCCTTGTGTCGCACACCGCGAAGATGGGCCTCGGTAAATGCAGAACCTTCGAGTTCGGCTTTGCTCAGCACTGGCACACTTGCGCCCATAAACGGTGGGCAAGGCTGAATCAAATCGGGAGGATACATATTTCGCAGATCACCTTTTTCGTCGCCCCACTTAAGCATTTGCATCACACGGCTTCCCATGTCGATTCGATAACCAACGAGTCCGTGCTCTGCGGGCGCCAAACCAGTTGTGATCGAGGTCAATGCGCTAACGGTTGTCGTCGGCGCGATCGTTGTAATCGCTGTGCCCTGCATCGCACTGATGTTTGGGCAATGTGCCAAATTCTTTTGTAATTGATGCCAGCCGAGACCGTCGATTACGAGCAACACAACTTGGCGCGCACCTTGAACACAACCGGGCATCCAACTCGGAATCTCTTTTGTGCCTGATGGTCCGAGAAGCGCAGGGATTATTCCGGTGATACAACCGCCGTTATACGCGGGAAGGCGTGGACCAAGTAATTGTTTGCTGTTCATGCTTTTGTACTGTCCATCCTCGTGTCCAAAGACATTACTTCAGGGGTATCTCAGTCACCGTGAGTCACCCTTTGTCTTGCTGGCGTACGATATAGGCGTGCGAATTTCGACTCGGGGCGACTATGCGTGTCGCGCGTTGCTTTCGTTGAGACTTCATCAAAAAGATGAGGGTCCGACATCGGTTCGCGACATTGCGGCTCGCACCGCTTTACCACAACCATATTTAGAGCAAATTTTGCTCGCACTCAAGGGCGCCGGTTTAGTCAAATCGAAGCGGGGGGTTGGTGGTGGCTACGAGTTGGCCCGTCTTGCAAGCGAAATTCATCTCTCAGAAATTATCTCTGCAGTTGACGGGCCAATTTCTGTTGGTGACTTCGGCGAGCCGCACACCGACGGTTCATGTGACCATGATGGACAGTGTGTGTTGTTGGCAGTTTGGCATCTAGCCAGCGACTACATGCGCGAACATCTAACGAAATACACGCTTGAAGATATCGCTGCGATTTCTAATGGTGAAGCCTCTTGGCCGATCGCCAAAAAATAACTGAGATCTTCATCGGCTGCAACTAGCTACATTTTTTTAGGATTGCATTGAAATCATCTGGGGTCTGCGCGTCAAACTGCATCTGCGCGCCAGTCGCTGGATGATCAAACTTTAAAGTCATTGCGTGCAACATTGGTCGCGGCGAAGAGAGCACGCTGCGAGCACCTCCGTAAACAACATCACCAACCACACTGTGTCCGAGTGCTGCCAAGTGAACGCGAATTTGATGCGTGCGACCCGTTTCTAATCCGCATTCAAGAAGCGAGCAGCTAACAGGGACTGAAAAAACTTGGCGCACTTCATAATTCGTGCGGGCAGTTTTGCCCCCGGCTACCACCGCTACTTTTGTCGGGTCTCGCTGATCTCTTCCAAGAGGCGCATCAATCACACCACTTGGCGCACCCATCTCACCCCACACGAGTGTTAAATATCTACGCACAACAACTCGACGCGAGAGCGCATCAACTAGCGAGTCATACGCCCGAGCGGTTCGAGCCATCACCATCAATCCGGTTGTTCCCGCGTCAAGACGATGAACTACTCCAGGTCGAAATGCATCGCCGACTGTAGCGATTTCAGGGTAGATCGCCAGTACTGCGTTGACCAAAGTGCCAGTCGGGTTGCCTGCGCCCGGGTGAACAACAATACCTGCCTGCTTGTTGATCACAATTACATCGTCATCAACATAAACAACATCAACTTTGATATTCGGCTCGGCTACGGGTAATTGTTTTTCTGGGAGCATCGACAGATCGATAACGATGCGCTGTCCTTCTGAAACTTTTATCTTGCCAGCCTTGACAACTACATCGTCCAAAAGTACGGCGCCAACATCGATGATTTGCGAGGCGCTTGACCGTGGAATATCTGCAACCAAAGAGATCACCCGATCTACTCGCTGCCCCGCTAGTGATGCAACAATCGTTTCTTCGATTATCCGTCCCGCCGAGTTATCGGTCATGCTCGTGCTCTCGTCAAGAACGCACCCAAGATCAAAAATCCTGCGCCAATTGTCACGGCCGAATCGGCCACATTGAAAACGGGAAACCACTGCAGATCAATAAAGTCGACAACGGCACCGTTCATCCATCCGCCATCTCTGAACAGTCGGTCTAAAATATTTCCGATTGCGCCGCCGACAAGCAAACCAGTCCCGATAGTTGTAGCGAGTATTTTTGCATCACGCAAAGAAAGCATCAATCCGATTACGACAAATACTGCCAAAACTCCGATTATTCGGCCAACCCCTTGTCCTTGAGAAAACGCCATTCCTGAATTAAAAACAAGATTGAATTGCAATGTCCAAAATAGTTTGATGACTTTTCCTTCACTTAAAGCATTAAGTGCCCACTGTTTTGACAACTGGTCCGCAACGACCACCACCAAAATAAACCAATAGGCAATCGACTTTGACGCACTGTTAGTTGTAGCGACATCATTCATGGTAAAACTCGTTGGATCAGCGAAACCTTAATAAGAACCAATTCCACCTGCACGCTCTTGCACAAGTTCTGTTGTCCAAGGCAACGCCTTTAAACGCTCGCGAGGAATCGGCAACCCGGATCTACTTGAATATCCGTAATCGCCGGTCTCAATTCGTTTTAGAGCATCGTCGATCTCTTCAACCGTCTGACGCGCTGAAGCCGAAAGCGTTAAGTCGCGCTCGCGCTCTACAACCATGGTGTCGCCCTCGCCGCCTTCATCGTCAAACTGCACATCGCCCATTTCTGAGTTTTCAACGATCGCATTGGCTTCACTTTCTAGACGATCTGCCTGACCGAGCAAGTTTCGTCGCTCGTTTCGCAACATTTCGCGTTGCGAAGTTAAAAATTCAATGTTGAATTCTTTGGTCGGAGTAATTCCATCTTGCATCACACCCTTGATGATTGGTGGCTTAGGCGGCGCAACAGGTTTCCGATGCGACTCAATCTCTGCCAAACGCTCTGCTTCGCGCGCCGCCAACTTTGCGGCCTTCTCAGCCTCGCGCGCTTGTTTTGCAAGTTGTTTCTCTTTTTCTTTGGCAGCACGCAGAGCCAACCGCTCGGCAATTTGTTGAGCTTTTTGCTTTGCTCGTTCTTTGGCAATGCGGATTGATTCTTTTTTCTTTTCCTTTAGTGCTCGTGCTTTAGCAACGGCTGCCGCTCGCTTTTCGATTTCGCGTTGACGTTTTACTGCCTTGATTTGATCGAGACGAGCCTTGATTTCAAGTTTCTTTTTAAGATCTAGCTTCTTCTTGAGATCTAACTTTTTCTTCAACTCAAGCTTCTTCTTTAACTCAAGTTTCTTTTTCAACTCGAGCTTCTTCTTCAACTCCAGTTTCTTTTTCAACTCAAGCTTCTTTTTGAGTTCAAGCTTCTTCTTCAACTCCAGCTTCTTTTTGAGTTCAAGCTTCTTCTTGAGATCCAGCTTCTTTTTGAGTTCAAGCTTCTTCTTGAGTTCAAGCTTCTTCTTCAAAGCCGTCTTCGCCTTAGAGCTACTCTTCTTTGGCTTCAATTTTTTTGATCGAGATTTTTTTGAGACGTTCTTCTTTTTCGACACGCTCTTCTTTTTCGAGACACTCTTCTTCTTCTTTTTGCCAGCCTTCTTCGAACCCACGATTTTTACCTCTCAAGCAAATCCAGTTGAGGATTCCGCTTATTTGACTAGGTTACGGTAGCGGATTTAAAGCCCTAAACGATTCATTTTCTACTTCAACAAACACTGGTACACCATCCAAATCAAAATTTGGTGGCTGCGATTCAACGAAAACAACTTCAGTGGCGAGAGTTTCGGTCTTGATTGTCTCGATGTGAACGAGAATCTGAGATCTGATTGATTCAGGCAGTCCGAGTTGCAATTTGATTCGATCAGAAACATCCAACCCTGACTCGCGTCGCTGCTGCTGTATCAGTCTGATCAAATCGCGCGACACTCCTTCGGCTTCAAGATCAGGAGTTAGATCGATATCCAAAACAATTACACCCTCGGAATTGCTGAGTTTCGCACTTGCACCAGAGCTCTTGGGTACCAGTTTCAATTGATACTCGCCTTCAAGAAGATCAATTGATCCGGCGGTAACAATATTTCCGTTACGCTTCCAGTCACCTTTTTTTACCGCAATGATAACTTTTTGAGTGTCTGCACCAAGTCTCGGACCAGCAACACTGGGCACAACCTGCAATTCAAAAGCCGCAACTGACGAAACATCGTCCGTGAATTCAACTTTGCGCACATTTACTTCATCGGCGATCACATCAACGAAGTCTTTTAGCGCAGACGAATCAGCTGTTGCAACCGTCAAACTCGCAAGTGGCAGTCTGGCTCGGCGACCATGAACCTTGCGCAATGACAGCGTTGTTGAACATACATCGCGCACTCGATCCATTGAGGCGACCAAAGCATCGTCTTGACGCAAACCATCTGTAGTTGGCCAAGCCTGAAGGTGCACACTTCGCTCACCAGTAAGCCCACGAAAAATTTGCTCGGTGATCAGTGGCAGAACAGGGGCGGCAATCCGAGTTAAGAAGTGCAACACAGTGTGCAATGTATTAATCGCGCCGATCTCTCCAGACCAAAACCGGTCTCGGCTTCGACGGATGTACCAATTTGTAAGAACATCAAGAAACAATCGAATTTCTGCGCATGCGGCAAACAAGTCATTCTTGTCGAAACTCTTCGTAGTCGCAGCTACTAAATCGCGCAGTTTTGCAATTATGTATCTATCCAAAACATTTTCGCTGCTTGTGTCAACCTTGCCGATTAACGATTCGGCATTTGCGTAAAGCGTCAAAAAATACCAGCTGTTCCAAAGTGGCAACATAACTTGGCGCACAGTGTCGCGCATGCCGTCTTCTGTGACTGCAAAATCTGCGCCACGCAAAATTGATGAAGAAAGCAAATACCAGCGCATCGCATCTGCTCCGTGGCTATCGAAAACCTTCATCGGGTCTGGATAATTGCGCAAACTTTTTGACATCTTTGCGCCATCTTCGCCCAAGACGATGCCGTGACTTACACAATTCAAAAATGCAGGTCGATCAAACAAAGCGGTGGCCAACACATGCAAGGTATAAAACCAACCACGCGTCTGTCCGATGTACTCGACAATAAAATCACCCGGATAATGATTTTCGAACCATTCTTGGTTCTCGAACGGATAATGCACTTGGGCAAACGGCATCGAGCCGCTTTCAAACCAGCAATCCAAAACTTCTGGCACACGGCGCATCATTGACTTGCCAGATGGATCATCTGGATTCGCGCGAACAAGTAGATCGATCTCTGGGCGATGCAACTCTTGAATATCTACTCCAAAGTCACGGCGCAATTCTTCGAGACTTCCGTAAACATCGATCCGCGGAAAATCTGGGTCGTCACTTCGCCACACCGGAATTGGTGATCCCCAAAAACGATTGCGACTGATTGTCCAGTCGCGCGCATTTTCGAGCCACTTTCCAAAACTGCCATGCTTCAAATGATCGGGCACCCAAGTCACTTGCTCGTTGAGTTCAACCATCCGGTCTTTTATTGCGGTCACTTTTACAAACCACGAACCAACCGCTTTATAAATTAATGGCTTACCTGTGCGCCAACAATGCGGGTAAGCATGATCATAAGTTTCATGGCGCACTACGACACCGCGGTCTTTCAATACCCGAATGATTGCAGGGTTGGCATCAAACACAAGTTGACCTTCAAAGTCTCTGACTTCAGCGGTGAAACATCCACGCGAATCAACCGGAACAACCAGTTCAATGTTTTCTTCTTGGCAGACTCGTTGGTCGTCTTCACCGAAACCTGGCGCAAGATGCACCACACCGGTGCCGTCTTCAGTAGTTACGAAATCACCTGCGATTACACGAAACGAATTTGGATGATCTGAAAAATAATCAAACAACGGTTTGTAGGTACGCCCGACCAACTCAGACCCTCTAAGCGTTGACAAAATTTTTGGATCAGGCAACTCGCGCTCGTAGGCACCCAACCGATCGGCAGCGATAATTAATTTGCGACCGCCATCTTGAATCACCACATAGTCGACATCGGGAGAAACAGCAAGCGCCAAATTTGACGGCAATGTCCATGGGGTTGTTGTCCACGCAAGAATGAACTCGCCGGTTAAAAGTTCAAACGCGACCGTGAGTGCAGGATCTTGCACTTGTCGATATGCGTCATCCATTCGAGTTTCGGTGTTTGAAAGCGGTGTTTCAAGCGCCCATGAATATGGCAAAACTCGAAAACCTTCGTAGATCAATCCCTTGTCCCATAACTTCTTGAACGCCCACATCACACTCTCCATATATGGGGTGTCAAGAGTTTTGTAATCGTTCTCGAAATCAACCCATCGGGCTTGCCGAGTTACATATCGCTCCCAGTCGCTGGTGTATTGCAGAACCGAACTTCGGCAATATTCATTGAACTTGTCGATGCCGTAATCGGTGATGGCTTGACGCCCTGAGATCTTGAGTTGTCGTTCTGCCTCTGCCTCAGCAGGAAGACCATGACAGTCCCAGCCGAAGCGTCGATCAACGCGCTGACCACGCATCGTGCGATAGCGCGGTACGGCATCTTTGACAAAACCTGTCAGTAAATGACCATAATGCGGCAGACCGTTTGCAAACGGCGGTCCGTCATAAAAAACAAATTCATTATCTCCATTGGGCCCGGCGTCGTGCAACGCCAGTGACGCTTCAAAGGTTTGGTCTTGCTTCCAATAATCAAGAGTCTTTGACTCAAGTAACGGAAAATTAGGTTGCGGCTCTACTTGCGGGTATGACACTTTTGACTAACACCTCAAGATTATGCCCTGCACAACAATTTGCAGGAATAACAACACCACAAGTGCGGAGAAATCGATTGCCCCTGTGCGCGGCATTCTTTTACGGACTGCGCCGAGCACTGGCTCAGTAAATCTGCCGACAAAATATGAAACTTGCGCAACTATCCCACCGCTTGTGGCCGGAAACCATGAAAGTACAACTCGTACGATGATCATCATCGTAAAAATTGAAACTGCATTACATAACAGACCTGAAATTGGATTTGACATAGTTGGTTCGCTGAATCGTACTAGCCGCGTGTTACTCGCCCAAGTTGCGCCCTCATCGTAAAAACACCGGTGCTGGTTTTTTCGATTGTCCCACCTGCGAACATTGCCACACCGCTGGCGAAGTCAACTACTCGTCGCATCACCTTTGGATCGGTTTCCCGAACGTCAATTATCACGGTAGTGCCGAGTTTGAAGTGCTCGACAATTTGCACGGCATCTTCATAGCTTTCTGGATACAAAGTAACTGGTTCAGATGACATCGGTAGCGGACGAACACTCGCATCTTGGCGATAGCCAGTCGAAGGCCGCAGGGTCAGACCAGAATCATGTTGTTCTTGTTGCCTGCGCATCCCTGCGCTGACACTTTGTTCGTCAAAACCGTCAGAATAGCCATTGCCGCGAATATCGCCGGTTCGCTGCGCAGGTCGCCTTTGATCATTTCTTTGCGGTGCGCGTTGCCGTGGGTCATAATCTTGATCATCTTGATTCTGATCGTCGTAGAAGTCGTACGAATCGTCGTTTCCAAGACCTAGGTAGTCCATCGCTTTGCGAAACATTGACATACACGAAGTTTACTTGAATTTGGCTCAAAATCGAGGTAATCCATGTCTCGCAGTTGAATCGTATGTTTGGCTTTGATTAACCGATTGCTCGCGTTTAGTTCAAAATCTCGTCCCAAAAAGTGCTGAACCGATGCGCACGGCAGTCGAGCCTTGTTCAACCGCGGTTTCAAAGTCTCCGGTCATCCCCATACTTTTTTGTTTTAGACCCAAATCGTCAGCGATCTTGCGAACTAGAGCAAACGCGGATTGAGTTTGCTTTGGGTCATTGTTCGTTGGCCCGACAGTCATCAAGCCAATTACATCCAGCCCGCTACTCACAGCCGTTGCCAATAAATTTGCGACCTCGCTTGGCTCGCATCCACCCTTGTCTGGCTCATTGGTTGAATTTACTTGCAACATAATTTGCACTGGAGTGACTCGCGTTGCGACATCACTTCGTTTTGCAATTTCGTTGATCAACGAAACTCGATCAACGCTCTCCCAAACATCTACAAGGCTGGCCAGCGCCTTAATTTTGTTGCTCTGCAACCTTCCAATGAAATGCAACGGCAACCGTTGATGCTCTGAAAGTTCACTCGTTTTGACAATAACTTCTTGCGCGTAATTTTCGCCTACACCATCACAACCCGCCGAGAATGCTCCGACCATGGCACTGACATCAAATGATTTGGTGACCGCGATCAACTTGACACTCTGGCCCCCGGCGTTGGCGATGCGAGCACGAATCTGAGATACACGCTCGGCCAAAAACTCGAGATTTGGGGCATTCATGTCGTCACCGACACGCAGAATTATTTCAGGAAAGACGGAAGGTCGTCATCGTCATCAGAGTTGACAAGTGGGTCGGACCCACCAAACATATCTTTGAGTCGTCCACCCTTGGATTCTTGACGAGCTGATGTGGATGACGAATTTGGTCGACCATCTGATCGCGTTGATGATTTGCTCGAGTTTCCGTCCCACCGGTCGAAACCTGCGGCGACAACGGTGATTCGAACTTCATCGTTAATATCGTCATCAATAACCAAACCATGAATGATATTTGCGTCTTGGTGCGCCACTCCACGCAAGATTTCCATTGCGTTTGTTACTTCAAATAAGCCAACATTTGATGGGCCGGTGATATTTACAATCAATCCACGAGCGCCTTCGAGCGAAGCCTCGAGTAGCGGAGAATTGATCGCTGCGTTTGCCGCAGTTATCGCGCGATTTTCACCCGTCGCAGCACCAGTACCCATTAGTGCGGTTCCTGCGTTTGCGAGAACAGTCTTGACATCAGCGAAGTCTGTATTTATTAACCCGGGTGTGGTGATCAGCCCAGTGATTCCTGCAACACCTTGCAACAACACATCATCTGCTTTCTTGAAAGCTTCAAGCAACGATGTCTTCTCGGTTGAGATTGTGAGCAGCCGCTCATTTGGAATTACTACCAATGTGTCAACTTTGTCTTTAAGTGCGAGAATGCCGGCATCCGCCTGCACAGCCCTACGCCGACCTTCAAATGCAAATGGCCGAGTAACAATCGCAACTGTAAGCGCACCCTCTGCTCTGGCGATCTCGGCAACGATTGGTGCGGCACCAGTTCCTGTTCCTCCACCCTCACCGGCAGTGATGAACACCATGTCGGCGCCGGCAACAACTTCTTGAATTTCGTCTCGGTGCTGTTCGGCTGCTTGACGACCCACTTCTGGATCTGCGCCCGCACCCAAACCGCGAGTTAGCTCACGCCCGATATCAATTTTGATATTCGCATCACTAAGCAACAATTGCTGTGCATCAGTATTTATTGCAACAAATTCGACGCCCCTCATGCCTGAGTCCATCATTCGATTGATTGCGTTGACTCCACCGCCACCGACACCGATGACCTTGATTACTGCGAGATAATTTTGAGGCTGACCAGCCATTAAGGATAAACCCCCGAAATTCGTTAGTTAATACAGTCTGCCACATTTAACGAGATGAGACAATCATCTACAACATGTCTAGGCATTAGACACACCATAGACAGTAAAGTCTCTACTTTGACTGGACGGTTGGTATGTCTGGGTTGGTCAAATCAATGAAAATTATTTGTTTGGCATCTTGTCGACGCAGTAGCACTACCAGAGATATCAATTTATTCTGCACATCCTGAGGTGGGCCAAAATTGACAAGTGTCCCAGAGCGCAATGTCATCACCAATTGATTCGGCCCCCCTGTTCCGACATTCAGCACGACCTCTGAAAGTTCTGTTGGTAATCCCGTTGCCAGTTGGGCGGCAGCACGATAAATATCTCCTGCGCTGACACCGGGCTCAAGATTCGGACCAACACCTGTGATTTGCAAATACTCTGTTGGCTGACCGGATTCAACTGCCAACACGCGTCCTTGAGAGTCAACAATTCGAGAGCTGTTGTCGCTACCGACGAACCACGCAACTGGCACTCTTTCGGCGACCTCAATCAGAATTTGTGACGGCAAAAACTTTTGAACCCTCACCGTCTCAACCCAAGGATCAACAAGCAATTGACTCTCTGCTTGGCGAGTATCAACCGTAAGTAGAGGCTTGCCAATCAAAGAATTCTTGACCGAATCAAGAAGTTCTTTACTCATGTAACGAGTGCCTTCAACTTCGATTTGACGAACACCAACTAGTGGCGACGAAAGAACTACTAGAGCAAGAACAACGAAGAGCCCTACTGCGGTCAACCCAAGTATCAGAGTTGATTTTTTGGTGCGTTTCTTTTTAAAGCCGAGTTCATCAGAATCTTCAAGTTTTAGATCGTCAATCAAAACCGCCGGGTCAGATGTTGGGGCGATGTTTACCGACTGCGTGAGAGCATCAATTGGAAAAGTGATGTCAGTTGGTAGACGCAATTCTGCGTCAATAATAATTATTCGGTCAGAATCGTCTTTGGTGGTTTTGAGAACTGCGCCAGAAACTATGTCCGCAACTGGATCAACAACAGATTCTGTCGAACTTGATTGCGTCAAAAAATCACTACTTGCAGTAGCGCTCGTTGCAGTACTAGCTGTATCACTAGCTTCATCACTTGCGGCAGTTTGAGGATCTAATTTAAATACGGTTTGATCGTCAACTGATTCGCCTTGGTCAATAACGGGTTCGGCGAATAGATCTTCGTCAATGTGTACATCTGGCCTGACAATTCGCAAGTTGCTAATCGGCGTTTCGTTGCCTTCAAATGCATCTTTTAATTCGGCCAACACATTCTCAGGGAGTCGTTCAGAAATTGCAGGAATCGGAATTGAAAGATCGGCTCCCGTCGAGACCCCGAATGCTTCGTCTAGTTGAGTACCAACTTTTCGCTGACTTAATGTTGGCGCCCCAGCATCAGCGCTAACGGCTGTTGAAAAACCAATAAGTCTTATCTCGCTACGCAATTCAACACCGTGCGATTCAAACACCCGCTGACGCACAAATGTCATCAATTGGGCAACGTCATCACCACTGCCACCTTCATCTGCCTGAATAAAGTTTGCATGTTTGTCCGAGACTGATGCGGAACCAATTCGATATCCACGCAGACCAAGACCATCAATTAGTTCGCCTGCCGCGGTTACCCCGGCGACTGGATTTACGAAAACTGATCCTGCATTTTGCCCACCTGGCTGATTTTCTCTTCGCCACTTGACAATTTCAGATAGTCGACCTTGGCCGATAATCGTGTCTCCCCAATTCAGACGCAAAGTGGCTGAGATCACGATGTGCTCATCGGTCAAATCAGATCCTCTAAACCTCAAACCTAAGTTGGCTGCCGAAACATTTGCTTCAATTCCTCTTTCTAGATGAAACAGTCGAACACTCAACAACGAAGCGATCATGTCGGCGCCGTGCCCACCGGCGTTCATTCGCACTGCTCCACCGAGTGAGCCTGGAACACCAACCGCCCATTCAAATCCAGAAAGCCCATGATGCACCGTTTGCCGAGCGAGAACTGGCAGTGGTGCCATTGCACCAGCAATCACAATCGGTGTTTCACCCTGTGTCGGCAAACTAATTAATTCTGTGAATGGTCCAAGCGTCACTGCAATTCCGCGAAAGCCACTGTCACTTACAAGAATGTTGCTGCCACGGCCAACAACAACTACTGGTACTCGAATTTTTGTCAATGCCCGAGACAGCGAGTACAAATCTTCAACATTCATCACGCGCATAAACAGCGCGGCTGAACCACCAACTCGATACGTCGTGTACGGTCCAAGCGGTTCATCAGTGGTAACCCGATCGCCTAACAGTGACGCCAAACGCGATAGGTCTTTATCGCTTACATAGTTGATGTCTGTGATCACTGGCTCACACCTGCCCACGCAAAATTAATTCAGACGGAAGTGAGGAGATGTCGCCACACCCCATCGAAATACAAAGATCGCCAGATTTGAGTTGACCATCTAAAAAGTCGATGAGTTGCTCGCGTGTTGCTTTGTATTCAACATTGGCTTTTGGGTTTGCCCGAAGAATCGCGTCCACAACAAGTTGCCCAGTTACCCCAGCAATTTGAGTGGTGCCCGAGGCATAAATATCAGTCACGACTATCTGATCGGCCCCGACGAATGCATTTGCATAGAGATCAGAGATTAACGACATTCGATTGAATCGATTTGGCTGAAATACCGCAACAATTCGACTCCATGAATCAGATGCATCGCGAGCACCAGCAAGGACGGATGAAATCTCATTTGGCAAGTGGGCATAATCATCAACAAATGTGATGCCGCGGTGCGTGCCGTGATGTTCGAAGCGTCTTGCAACACCGCCAAATTTAGCAAGCGCAGTCACGGAGTCGGCAAAACTTGCACCAAGTTGCATTGACATAACGAGTGCACCCATTGCATTGCGCACATTGTGAATACCCCGCAACGGGATTGTTACATCGCCGAGCACTTCAATCTCAGATAAACCTTCAGCAATTTTGTTTTTAGACACCGTGAAACGAGCCGAACCCGAATAAAACAAAATGTTGTCGGCGAAAAAGTCGGCTCGCGGCGAACTTTCGCCGCCATCATGGTCGACGATATCTTGCGAGGCCGAATATGTGATTGCACCATATTTCGTAGCAATTTCTGAACAAATCGGGTCGTCAATGCATAACACTTTCGGCCCGGAGATCTTTTGAATAAATTCTGCAAAACTTTCACCGATCGCGGCGAAAGTTTGAAAATTGTCCAAATGATCAATATCAATGTTGGTTAGAACAGCGCCTTTGAGCGGCAATTGAATGTGAGTCGAGTCACTCTCGTCTGCTTCAACTACAAACAATTCACTGCCTGACCAATGGGCACCACGACCAAAGTCAATTACATCACCACCGATCAAATAATTAGGGTTCAGTTTTGCTTCAATCAAAATCGCTGTCAACATCGACGAAGTTGTGGTTTTTCCGTGCGTTCCCGCGACACCAATACTTTTTGCCATGGTGCAAATAGCACTCAAAATTTCGGCTCTTGTAAGAACTCGTATTTGCGACTCTCGCGCTTGAGAATATTCAATATTGCTGGCAGAAATTGCAGGAGAACCCGTGACCGCATCACAGCCAGTCACAGCCGCGCAGTCATGGCCAATATTAATTTTTATTTCTAAATTTCGCAGACGCTGAATTATCTCCGACTGTTTGACATCACTTCCAGAGACATCGTGACCCATTTCGGCGAGCACGGTAGCCACTGCCGACATACCAGGACCGCCGACTCCGACCACATGTATTCTGCGTGGTTCTGAAAGATCAAATTTTTCTGCGTCACCAACAACATCTCGCACCAGCTGAATCAATTTATTGTTACGGTGAACTTCACCCGCAATTCGTGAGGACTTTGTCATCATCGCAAGTTTATTTTTATTGTTGATCAAATTCGTGACTATTTCGGCAATTGCATCGGGTGTAAGTTTTGACTCATCAACAAGCACTGCCCCGCCAGAATCTGCCAGCCACTTAGCATTGTAGAATTGATGATTCTCCGCTGACTGCGGCCATGGAATGAGCACGCTGGCGCGACCAACAGTTGCCAATTCGGCAATTGTGCTGGCTCCTGCACGAGACACGATTAAATCGCTGGCAGAGAAAATATCTTCCATCGCATCTGTTTTTGCTAAACGCTTGTAAATAATTTCAGCACTCGCATCCAACCTCGGTACTTGTTCGCCAACAAATCTCTCACCCGTCAAGTGAATAATACATAAATCATTTTTATTATTGTTTTGCTCAACAACTGTTTTGGCAACAGCATTTAGAAAAGACGATCCAAGCGAACCACCGACGAACGCAATGACCTTGCGCCCTAGTGGCAACCCGAGTCGCTGCAACGCCGCATCTTTAGTTGCGTCGAGATCTAAGTTGCGCAGTAGTCGACGCACTGGAGCGCCAGTCAAGGTTGCATTTTTTAGTTTTGACGGCAAATACGCAACGGAAGTTGCTGCAGCTTTGCGAGATTGCAATTTGGTTGCCAGCCCAGGAAGACGGTCATACGAAACCGTGACGACTGGGATGTCAAGGTTTGTTGCTGCCCTGGTCGCCGCAACGCTTCCATATCCGCCTACCGAAATTACAATTTTTGGTTGCAAAGCCTGCAAAAGTATTTCTGCTTGCATTATTGCATTGCGCAGGGACAACACTGATTTAATATTTTGTCTCACTGCTTGGGGTGAAAAATTTCTTTTGAAGCCGTGCACATCCAAAAGCGTCATCGGTATTTTTGCTGGTGGAACCAGTCTCGTTTCGACTCCATTGAGGGTTCCAACAAAGTGAAGATGCTCGGTTGCGTAACCATGATCGACCAATAATTCGGCAATTGCCAGCGCCGGAATCACATGACCGCTGGTACCACCACCTGTGATCACCGCGAAGACGGATGTAGATGACCGAAAATTGTTCAAAATATTGCCCCTGTGTTGAGCTCTCAATCCATATTCCGTGCAACATTGAGTAGCAAGCCGGTCGCAGACATACAAACTAATAACGAACTACCACCATAAGAAATAAGTGGCAGGGTTAAACCTGTCACTGGCATTGATCCAGAGACTCCGCCGATATTGATACACGCCTGTAGCGCAAACCACATCGTTACGCCACCAGCTAAAAGAGCACCAAATTTATCTGCCGCACGCGTACTGGCCTGAAGACCGAACAAAGTCAAAATCAAAAAACCACCGATAACGAAAGTCACACCGACTAATCCGAATTCTTCTGCGATCGTCGAAAAAATAAAATCGCTATGCGCTAGCGGCACATACCCCCACTTGCCTGTCCCGGCGCCAGCACCAACGCCAGTAACGCCGCCATTAGAAATAGAAAGTAACGACTGCCAAACTTGATAACCGTAAGTGCCTTTGGTTTCATCGAGATTCAAGAATGCAGTCCACCGGTTGCGCCGTGATGCACTTGAAAGTGTAAACAACATGCCGCCCAAGACCGACAGTGATGTCAACGAGAAAATAATTCTAAACGGTGTTCCCGCCATAAATAAAAGAGTCAGCACAATGCATGACAAAATGATCGCACCACCCAAATCTTTTTGAACCAAACATAAGCCAACCGAAATTATCCAAACTCTAAAAACTGGTTTAAGTGTGCGCGTTAAATCAGTTATCTCGTCTTGCCTGCGACCCAGCAAGTTTGCGCAATAAACAAGCAGGGCTAATTTTAGAAACTCTGACGGTTGAAATCCCACCGGTCCTATTGCGACCCATGCGCGAGCACCATTAGTGCTCACACCAATATTGGGAGCGAATGGCAAGAGCATCAAACCGAAAGCAAAAATTATTGCTGGGAAAACTACTTTTCGAAGCAATAAGTAAGGGAACCTGTAGAAGAAGATCATTCCGACCATGCCAACGCTTGACCACATCAACTGTTTGAAAAACATTCTCCACGGAGACATTCCTTTGTTGAGCGCAACAATTGAAGATGACGACAACACCATCACCAGACCGAAAGTAATCAGAGCAATAACAGTTATCAAAATCCAAAATAAAGTTGAGTTCGCAGCACCCAGTGATGTTGCACGAGTTTCAAGTATTCCCTGCTCTTGCAACACATCTCGGCGGCGATCATTTAAAGTTTGTGTGCGACCTGAGTTTGGAGTTGTCGTACTCATGACCGAGCCCCAGAAGTTTTAAGTTTTGCTAAGAGCGTCCTAACTTCATTTGAAAAGTCATCGCCGCGTTGACCGTAGTTTGAGTACCAGTCATAGCTCGTGCAACCTGGCGACAGCAAAATTGCGTCGCCAGATTTTGCGAGAGTATTGGCAATGGCCACAGCGTCACGCATTGAATCTGCTCGGCGCACTTCGCAGATCTTTGAAAATGCGGTTTCGATTTCTCTTGCAGCATTTCCAATTGCGACAACAGCCCGCATTCTGGCTGGTTCACAGGCCATCTCATCTAATTCAAGACCCTTATTCTTGCCACCAGCAATTAACACGATTGAATCAAACGACTGCAATGCAACTCTTGAAGCATGCGGGCTAGTCGCTTTTGAATCGTTGTACCACGAGACACCATCATTTGACGCGACAAGTTCAATTCTGTGCGGTGCATTTACGAACTCACTGAGTGCATTAGCCGCATCGGCAGGCGTTGCAAGACCTGCCTCGATCGTGATTGCGCAAGCCGCCAATGCATTCGTCACATCGTGCGGCAGACTTCGTCGCATCTGTGAAACTTTCATTATTGGGCCATGTGGTGAAGTGAGTACTCCATTACGAGCGTGATAATCGCCGCGTTGAGCACCAAAACTGACAACCCGGGCAGAACTCGCCTGGGCAAATTTCTCGATTTCCGAATTTTCGACCGGTACGACGGCAACATCAGTCGGCTTTAAATGGGCCCAGATTTTCGCTTTTGCCGCCCGATATGAATTTAATGATGTGTGCCAATCCAGATGATCTGGAGCGAAATTGAGCCAGACAGAAGCGACAGCACGAAAACTTTGGGTGTATTCAAGGCGAAAGCTCGAACATTCAACTGCGAACATTTGTGCATCACTGCCAAGCGCAGCAATCAATGGAACCTCGGTATTTCCAACTGCCATCGATTTTAAACCTGCCGCGCTTGCGATTGCGCTGGCCATCAATGTTGTCGTCGTCTTGCCATCAGTGCCAGTTATTGCAACCATTGGGCGAGGTGACGGTGTTGATTGTTCGATCGCATAAGCGATTTCGATTTCTGAAAGCAGAATTTTATTTTGCTGATGCGAAAGGGTGACAACTTGGTGAACTTCCGGAATGCCGGGTGCTGGGGCGACCCGATCAACTTTGTTGATGATTTCTCGCAATTGTTTTTCATTTGGGCTTGAAAAAAACTCTGCGCCTATTTCAGTCGCCAATGACCGATGCGATTCGATCGCCGAACCGTCAATTGAATCATCGGCGAGAATCAAGCTGTCTCCGCGCGCGGCGAGTTCTCGGGCTACCGCCTGTCCCGAAATCGCCAGGCCATAAACCAAAGTTGTTGTCATCTCAGCGACGCGACCGCGCAAGGTTCTGCAAATCGGTGAAGTCTGCAATAAATATTGCGAGAGCAGTTGCAACACAAATCGCCGAAATAATCCAGAAGCGAATAATCACCGTGGTTTCGGGCCAGCCGATTTGCTCGAAGTGATGATGAATCGGCGAGTTACGCAGCAGTCGCTTTTTTCGTCCAGACGCTTTAAAAACTCCCATTTGTAATGCGACCGAACCAGCCTCAAAAACATTGATCCCACAAATTATTGGCAGCAACAATTGGGTATTGGTTGTAACCGCAAGCAAACCAAGTGCCGCCCCAAGTCCAAGGGCGCCGACATCGCCCATAAAAATTTTTGCTGGTGCGGCGTTCCACCACAAGAAACCACCGCATGCGCCGGCCAGTGAAGCCGACAAAACTGCAAGATCAAGTGGATTGATCACATTTTGATACAAGTTCGGATTTCGAAATACCCAATATCCGATAATTGTGAAGGCAACAAATCCAAACGCAGCAGAACCTGCGGCTAAACCGTCCAGCCCGTCAGTGATGTTGACGGCATTTGATGTTCCCCACACCATTAAAGCCGTCCAGATAACAAATAATGGCCAGGTAAAAGTAATGCCAGGAAGGTCTGATCTTGTAAAAGAAAGGGTTTCGCTTACGCCGGTGGCCGCTTGCAACCACCATGCCAATACGAGGCAGATCGCAAATGTGATGTAACCCTTTTTCTTCCAAAAAATTCCACGATTGTGCTGGCGTTGCACTTTTAAAAAATCGTCCAAAAAACCAATCAAAGCCAAGACGAACACCGAAGCCCAAATGATCAATGCTTGATCCGAAAATGGCAAACCACGACGAATGTGCGCAAATGACCATCCCAAGCCCGCAGAGAGCAGAATTGCGATGCCTCCCATTGTTGGTGTTCCCTGTTTGCTCATGTGTTGAACGGGTCCACGATCTTCAGCACCCAAAATCGGCTGACCTTTGCCGATCTTCCTAAATATTGATATCAATAGACGTGTGCTCGCAAGAGAGGCAATCATTGCGACACCGGCCGCTAACAAAATTGCAATCACGAAGCCACCTTTAGTAGTTCTCTTGACACAACAGAATCATTAAATTCAATCTCAGTTGCACCTATTGTTTGAGTCGACTCATGACCTTTGCCAGCGATTACGACTATGTCTCCGCTAATTGCAGACGCGAAAGCCTGGGCAATCGCACTACGCCGATCAAGAATAACATAAATCTTCTTTTGACGGCTCGAATCAATACCTGATTCAATTTCACTGGCAATTTCTGCTGCATCTTCAAATCTAGGATTGTCTGTTGTAATCACTACGACATCGGCAAGTTCACTTGCGACTCTGCCCATTATTGCTCGCTTGTTGTGATCTCGTCCGCCACCACATCCAAAGACGACTATTACTTGAGATAATTTCGAAACAACTTTACGCGCGGAATGCAAAACATTTTCTAGCGCTTCTGGCGTGTGTGCATAGTCAACAACGACCCCAAATTTTTGACCAGCAACGACAGACTCAAACCTTCCGGAAATAGCGTCCGCAGCAGCCAAACCTGTTGATATGTCGCTTGTGGCGACACCAAGTTTGACTGCTGCGTTCGCGGCAGCTAGCGCGTTCATTAAATTAAAATGTCCACCTGTGGCTAGATGAATCTTTTCTCCACGCCAAGCAAATGAGACGCGAGAGACATCGGCTTCAATTTCTGAGGCATCGGTTATTCCAAATTCTTGTACCGAAATCTCATTCTTAGATTTCAGAGCAGAGATAAGTTTCTTACCATAGACATCATCTCGGTTGACAATGGCAATCTCAGAATATTGCTCGGTAAAAAGTTGCGACTTGGCGACAAAATAATTTTCGATGGTGTGATGAAAATCTAGGTGATCTTGGCCCAAGTTTGTGAAAACTGTCGCGGCAAACTTTGTTCCGACAACTCGACACAAAACCAATGCGTGCGATGAGACTTCCATCACGACGGCTTTGGTTCCACGGTCAACTTCTTGTGACAGGGCCCGTTGAAGGTCGGTTGACTCTGGTGTCGTTCGCGTCCCAGAAAGAGTTCCGAATACTGCGGTGTCCCAACCATGCTGACGCAAGATTGCCGCGAGCAAATGTGCGGTCGTTGTTTTGCCGTTCGTACCAGTAACGCCAACAATTTTGATTTTTGAACTTGGTCTTCCGAAAAGTTCCGCTGCAAAATATCCCATTGCGTGGCGCACATCAGTTACGACAACTTGAGGAATATCTATCGCTAAGCGTCGTTGAGTGAGGACTGCCGACGCCCCATTATTGATTGCATCGTTAACAAAATTGTGACCATCAGTAGTTTCGCCGACGACACAACAAAATATTGCACCACTACCGCTTTTATGCGAGTCGTGCGTAATGTCATTTACCATGACACTGGCATCACCTATGATTTCGGTGACCGCGATCTCCTGCACTCCCGCAACTATTTGTGCGAGAGACCGTAATTTTGCAACCATTTCAGCGCACCGGACCAAGCTCGGCTGGACGAGGCCCAACACAGCCGGCGTCTCCTGCGGGAGGACGAATATTTAATTCATTGATTAATACCTGACCAATTCGAGCAAAGACTGGAGCAGCAGCCCTACCACCGAAACGATCTTTGGCCGTTGGATCTGGTTCATCAATTGACACCAAAACTGTCATTTGCGGATTGCCTGCTGGCAGAAAACCGGCAAAAGATGCAAAGTACGCGAATGTTCCATCATCTGCCTCGTACTTGCCGTTGCTCTGAAGTTTGTAAGCGGTTCCAGTTTTTCCTGCGACGCTCATTCCAGAAAGTTGGGCAAGTGTTCCGGTTCCGTGACAGACGACATCCGTCATCATTCCGGCCATTGTCTTTGCTGTTGCTTCGCTCACGACCTGGCGCTTCTCGGACGCCGGCAAATTCTTCGAAACACCGTTTGCGTCAAGTGTTGACATTATTAGTTTCGGCGCAACATAAACACCTTTATTCGCAACGGTGTTCACTGCAGAGATCAGTTGCAAACCACTGGCTGTATAGCCGTAGCCATAGGCAAAAGTAATCTTTTCAGTACCTTGCCAATCTTTTGCTGGCTTGAGTACTCCACGCGACTCATTTGGGTAGTTCAACGGAGTCTTTACACCAAATCCGAACATCTTTAGATAATCATGATTTATTTCATTACTCAAAGTTCGTGAAATTATGACGGTTCCATTATTTGACGAGTCAACAAAAATTTTGCGAACGGTCATATCTTCTATCGGGTGAACATAGCCGTCAGAAACTTTGTACTCCCACTGGGTTCCCTTGTCATAGGTCTCTTGATATGGGACCGTAAAAGTCGAGGCGGCATCTATTTTGCCTTCATTGATTGCTGCAGCAATGCTGAAAACTTTTGCCACGGACCCAGGCTCGTGAGATTCAATCGTTGAAAAGTTTCCAGACTCACTTGAATAACTTCCATCGTTGTTACGACGAATATTTGACATCGCATATATTTCACCCGTGTCCGTATCCATCACGATCACCGAACCACCGCGAGCGCCAACAAATAAGACCTGCTGATAGAGAATCGAGTCAACTTGAAACTGGATTGTCCGGTCAATTGAAGTGACCAGTCTTTCTCCGGCAATTGCCTCGGTTACATCACTTGCACCTGCCGCCATTGACTTTCCACTTGCATTTACTTCGCGCGCAATTCGACCATCTTTGCCCGCAAGTAATTCTTGATACTGAAGTTCAAGACCAGAGATTCCAAGTCCATCAATATCTGTGCGCCCGACAAGCGCCAGCAACCCACTGCTTGTAAGAGCACGACCCGATTCGCGATACGACGAAACACCTTTAAGACCGAGGGCGACAATAGTGTCAGCAATTTTTTGATCTGCCTGACGAGCCAAATACACAAAACTTGAAGACTTGTCTCGCATCTTGATCGCCAATTCAAGTTCACTTTCTGGGGATAGGCGCATGATTCCTGCGACTACCCTGGCAACACCTTCTGGATCAATAACCGACCGAGGATCAGCAAAAACAGTGCGTGTCGGAATTGGCAGCGCTAGTTCACGACCATTTCTGTCAAGGATTGAGCCCCGCTCTGCGCGCAATGTTTGCACGCGGGTGCGTTGAGAGATACTCGCATCGCGATAATCACTTGCCCACTTAGTTTGCAACAGTGCAACGCGAACTCCGAGCCCAAACAACATTAGAGCTACGACCGAAAACATTATTCGTGTGCGTTTACGCATCACTCCGGCCTTCAGGTCTTTAGTGAACGCATCGTAACCTTTGCCGATTAGCGAATTGGATCGATACGAAACCCCAGCGATGTTCTCGCGGCGAGTATTCATTGCTCGAGCCTCGCGCTTGGAAACTCGACCGCCACTTGTAACTTTTTTGCGCTTGGATGCGCTGACACTATTTACTCGACTCGCGCGAAGCGATTGGCTCATGGTGCCGAACCAGTGGTCTCTAAAATTAAGTCATCTGATGTTTTTGGCTTGGCGATTGCCTCGTCCATTTCGCCAGTTGAAGCAAGCACCATTGTCACAACTTCAGCCGGCACATCTTCAAATTTTGCACCAGAACCCGGCCACATTCCCAAGATGATTGCTTGCGCCCTTAAATAATCTGGCGCCCGCAACTCTGCTCTTTGCTGTCGCAATTCGTTGTAGTGCTGGCGGGCAAGTCGCACATCGGTGCTAACTCTGTCCAAGCGAAGTTGTTGTTCGGCAATAACTGTTTGAAAAATCACGATGAATGCAAGCACCGATGTGAGCACAACTATCAGCGTCGTTGCTTTTGAAAACTTTGATTTCGTAATTGGCCTGACTACCCGAAGTTCAGGCGGATTAGCTTTGCGTCGCGTGGCTTGTCGAGCGACTGGTCGCGTAACTTGTTGAGCGACTGGTCGCGTAACTGGTCGAGCAACTTGTTGCGGTACTGGTCGCGTAACTTGACGAGCAACTTGACGAGTTACTGGTCGAGTAACTGACTGGGTACCACCACGAGCGACTTGTCGAGCAACTGGTCGAGCGACTGGTCTCGTAACTTGTCGAGTGACTGGCTGCGTATTATTGCGCTTTCTCGCCCGATGCACTGGCTCTGTTCGTAGGTGACGAACAGGTGGCTGGCGATGCTCCATTGCCGCCGACATTTCAGCCCACCGCCCCGGCAAAAGTTTTTTCAATGACCCGCAGTCGTGCAGATTTTGCACGCCGATTTTCAGACTGTTCTATATCGCTTGGATGCTGAGAAATTCGCACCCGCCGACCTCGTCGCTGACCTAGTTGAGACTCATGCACAAACGGTGATCCAATTTTTGGTTCATCGGTGTCATTTTCCGCAGATCGAAATACTTGTTTAACTATTCGATTTTCTCCAGAGTGGTAAGTCAAAACAGCGACGCGCCCACCGACGTTGGTGGCGTCTATTGCGGTTTGCAACGCCTGCGCAAGAATCTCGAGTTCTTTATTTACTTCAATACGAATTGCTTGAAATGTCCGCTTTGCAGGGTGCCCTCCGGTTCTGCGCGCTGGCGCAGGAATTGCCGAGACAATAATTTCTGCCAAGTGAATAGTCGTATTAATAGGTCGAGCAGCGACAATTGCGCGGGCAATGCGACGCGCAAATCGCTCATCGGCATTGCTGGCGATCAAATGTGCCAACTCCGACTCTTCGTAAGTATTTACCACATCAGCAGCGCTTACTTCACCGCGCTGATCCATTCGCATGTCAAGTGGTCCATCATTGCGATACGAAAATCCGCGCTCTGCAATATCTAATTGCGGAGAAGAAACACCTAGATCAAAAAGCGCGCCAGAGATTTGATCTATTGATAACTCTGCTAATACTTGGTTTAGAGAATCGAAACGAGCCCTTCGAATTGTCAGGCGACCATGAACCGAAGGGTCTTCGACGATCATTTTTTGTGCATTGGCAACTGCAAACGCATCTTGATCTAACCCCAAAATTTGTAGCGAAGGATGGGCTTTCAAAATTGCTTTTGAGTGTCCGCCAAGACCAAATGTTGCATCAACAACAACACCAGCAGGAACCGTGGCGAAACATTCAACAATCTCGTCGACCATCACGGGGTCGTGTGAATTAGAAATCGAATCAGATGATTTGGACTGTGAGTTTTTTTGACTTGTCATGAAAGTTGTGCAACTCACAACTCGTCACTGCTGTTGCCTCGCTTATCAGCAGCCCCCCGATCAACGATGCTCTCGGGATTTCTCCCCGAAATACGAGATAGTAGCGAGCGGAGTTGAGTGCTATCCATCTTGTTGATCGGAAGACTGCTGATAAGCGAAACTCATGCAACTTGTGACGGTTGCGAAAAGAGTTTGTTGCTCGACCTCCCTTCTTCTTTTACTCGGTGCCAGCTAGTTCTTGTGCACCCGAATCGCTGATTCGCTGATGGCGCTGTGGATCCCAAATTTCAACTCTGTCAAACGAACCGCTGACGATGACTCTTGAGTTCAGTTCAAGTCCTGCATATGCGCGCAACTTTTCGTCAACATTGATGCGGCCTTGCGCATCGACTGTTACTTCAATCATGTTCGATGCCAATGCGCGTTGTTGCTTGCGATCCATTTCGCCGCGACGAACTTTTTCCATCGCATCGTTGGCGACTGATAAAAAAGCCTCGGTGGTTAAGACATCAACGCACTTATCGCGACCAAGGGCGAGATAGCACTTTGGCTCAAGTCTTGGACGAAAAGCGGCCGGCAGAGCGATGCGACCTTTAGGGTCCAATTGACGCTCATGTGCACCTACAAACACTGTTCCTCCGCTTTGTCCCAAAACCCATTCACTGACGGGATTTGGAGCTCCCTCCGCTTCCCGATCGTTACTATAACCCACTTTGCCCCACCAATGCACACTTTCCCCCACTATTCCCCACAAATTTTTGGCATGGCAAATCCACTAAAAAGTGCTGTTTTGAAAGCTATTTAGGTTCTTTTAACGGATTAGTTGCGAGCGAAAAACGAGCGCCCGCAAAAGTGCTAGCGCAATTCGGCTAGCGAGATTAGCGAGTCGGCGATCTGACTTAGACCCCCACAAACCCCTGTTTTTATTGACTTAAGGCCGCTATCGATGGCTGGGTTCGCCTGACTGAGCCGAGCAAAATCTAGGTACTTTTCGTAGACATCACTCGACCACCGACTATGCAACATGCATTGGAATCTTGCCATCTCACGAGTTCTACGCTGAGAAATTCCAATTAATTTTTCACCGTGAAGAGTCACTTCGCCAGGACCAAGACCAGCAAAACAAACTAATTCAGAAACCTCATTGCGCTCAAGCCCACCACGATGAACGATCAGCTGATCGCGCGCGGCAACATCATTTTCGGCCAGCGCGTCCGCCCACAATTCGCCAACCCACCACATTGCTTGTCCGACATCGTCACTCCACAACACATCGTTGCGTTCAATCACAATGTCAATCCACAGGTGCTCGTTTGTGCCGAGATAGACAACCCCGCCGCCACTGCGCCGCCGCACAACACTTACTCCATCGAGGTCGCAAGCTTGTTGATTGATAATTTCAAATGATTGTTTTGAACCCAACACGATTGCAGATTCGGTGATTGACGAGCGCCAAATTGATCTCTCTGCCGGCAATTCTCGAGAATGCACATTCTCTGGCGAGTCGTGCAGATGATGAACTTTCCAAGAACTCATCGAATATTTTTCAGACGCAATCTAAGACGCGTAGGCGAGATACTGTTTCCATTCTTCTGGAATTCTGCCAACAGAAACCGTGATCCACGCAAGTTCGCGCGGAGTGTGCGGTTTATTTGCCAACAACATACCGGCTTCGTCAGGGGTGCGATCTCGCTTCTTTAAATTGCAGCCTCGACACGCTGCCGTGACATTCTCCCAAATATGCATTCCACCACGGGACCGCGGCATTACATGATCAATGCTGTCGGCCAACGCACCACAATACTGACACCGATGATTATCGCGGGCGAATATTGCGCGCCTCGACATTGCCGTTCGTCGATGATAAGGAACTTTCACGACAT
This sequence comes from Ferrithrix thermotolerans DSM 19514, assembly GCA_945885515.1. Classification (GTDB taxonomy): domain Bacteria; phylum Actinomycetota; class Acidimicrobiia; order Acidimicrobiales; family Ilumatobacteraceae; genus BACL27. The sequence goes on from CAMCZA010000002.1 coordinate 28,712, forward strand.
ACCGCAAGCGAATTACTAATGGACCTGGCATCACAAAAGTTTCGGCACGAATTTGAGTTCCATCATCTTCGACAATTTCAGCTTTATCCGAAAGAATCAGACCAATCGCACGACGAGCAGAGACAATTGAAAGCGGTTCAAATGTCGCATTGAGTACGAGTGCGCTTCTCATCTGAAATCTTTCACCCAGGTCAGATAACTCAACACATCGGCTACTTCAACGACATGCTGATGATCACCGTATTGAGTGATTAAACGAAAGCGCAGGTAGTCGCGTGTGGGTATCGGCAGAAATGGCGAAGTCGCCCACCATCGACGCGGAATCAAACGAAACAATTGTCTGACTGCGGTGAGCCATAGATCGGGGCGCCGCAAGATGGCAGTAAAAATCGACGCACCAGACTGCAGGCTCGATAAAACCTTCATGGATCAGTTGGGTTTTGGCTCTTTTGGCAATCCAAGAACCATCTCACCAATTATGTTGCGTTGAACTTGAGACGAACCAGCATAAATCGTGCCGGCTCGCGCATTTAAAAATGTCATCGCCCAACTCATTGAGCTATTTTCGGCGCCACCGTCATCTGTCTGAAACGACGAAATTGGTTTGCGTCCAACGGGCACTAGCCCTTCTGCACCAAGAATGTCCATTGCAAGTTCGGTAACTACCTTGTGGTACTCGCTCCAGTACAACTTCGAAATTGCACCGTCTGGCCCCGGATGATGACCTGCAACAAATTTTGTCAGAGTTCGCAGACCGAGATATTTCATGATTTGAACTCGGCAATAGCAGTCGCTGAGGCGCTGACGAATTCTTGGATCGTTGGCAACACCACGATCTTTGGCGAGCGCTACGAGTCGATCAAACTCTCCTTGAAATCGAATTGACAATGTCGCCGCTGCTTCTCCGCGCTCATAGCCAAGCAACGACATCGCAACTGCCCAACCGTTATTGAGTCCGCCAACCACATTGTCTTTTGGACAAGTGACATCCGTGTAGAAAATTTCATTGAATTCGCTCTCACCTGAGAGCATTTTAATTGGACGAATTTCAATACCTGGCTGACGCATATCAACCAATAAAAACGAAATACCTTTGTGCTTTGGTGCATCTGGATTTGTACGAGCCAGGGTAAAAATGTGAGTTGCATACTGACCGGCTGAAGTCCAAATTTTTTGGCCATTCAAAATAAACTGATCACCGTCAAGTGTCGCTTTGAGACCGACGTTGCCGAGATCTGAACCAGCGTTCGGCTCGCTGTATCCCTGACACCAAGTATCTTGACCAGAAATAATTCGTGGCAAGTAATATCTTTTCTGCTCTTCGGTGCCCCAGACCAACAAAGTATTGCCGAGCATTTGTATACCAAAAGTGTCATTGAACGAACCTGTTGGTACACCAGCATGTGCAAATTCTTCGGCAACAATGACCTGCTCCAACGCCGAGAGTCCGCCCCCACCGTATTCAACCGGCCAACCCGGTGCAAGATATGGACTTGACGACAAAGTTTGTCGCCACTGCTTCATAAACTCATCAACCGCTTTACCTTCAAGCGAGCCAATGCCCTTCCATGTTGCGGGAAGTTTCTCCGCCAAAAATGCTTGAACTTTTTCTCGATATTCCTCGGCCTGTGGCTCGTACATCGGTTTCATAGACCACAGCCTAGATTGCGCGCCACCGCTGCGGCCCCTACGAGCGGGGATAATTGACCAAGCCCAGCAGGGCAAACAGTGAAGTCACGAATAAATTCGATTTTGGCACTGCGATCTAATTCGTTTTTTATAGCGTCAAAAAATGGTTTACCAAAACCAAGTGCGACTGAGCCAGCGATTACGGCACTTCGCAGATCAACAATTGCCCCCACGCTTGTAAGTGCCCGGGCCACAAGTCGACCAGTGTTTTGAATGATTTCGGGGCTGGCCTGCGCCGCAGGTTTACCGGTGATTGCTTCAATTGATCGCCCCGAAGCGTGCGCTTCTAGACAACCATGTGAGCCACATGCACAAAGTCGCCCACCAGGTTCAACAATTACATGACCGATGTGCCCAGCGTTGCCGATCCGACCATTCAAAACTTTTCCACCAGAGATGATTCCACCGCCAACGCCAGTTGAAACAACCATTCCGACAACATCGGTTTGACCTGCGACCGCGCCACACCATACTTCGCCTTGCACCAACGCTTTGGCATCGTTATCAATATGTACGGTCATCTGCAAAAGGTCTTGCAACTTTGATCGCAATGGGAAATCTCGCCATTCAGGGATATGTAAAGTCGAAACCAATTCACCATCTGGCGTCATCGGGCCACCACACCCGACGCCACAACCAACAATCTCAACGTCGGTCAAAGCGATTTGCGATTTTATTAAGTCACTGAGGGCTTGCCAAACATTGATCTGAGGCGTCGGCGCACGACCGTGAGAAATTACTTCCCCTGACAACGAAACAACACCTACCGAGAGTTTCGTGCCACCAATGTCAATTGCGAAATAGCCACGATCAGCCACGCAAAGTTAGCTTTAGCGCTCGCGCATAAATTTCTCGCGCATACGTTGAGCGTTCGCTCGCGACGCGCGCAATGATTCTGTGACGTCCTGCAAACCAGCTTTTGACATCGCCCGCAATTGTCGCTCGACGATCAATGCGCAACCTAACATTGCCAAAAATCCGATGAATGCCAAAAGAAAATGTACTTGCAAGCCGAGAATTGTCAGCACCAGTGAGACAACGACTCCGATACCTGCCCACCATGCGGTTTTTGCCGAATGTCGATATAGACCCTTTGAAGAAACTGCTTGCGCGAATTTTTCGTCGGTCTTGAGGTCGTGCTCAATTTGCTCAAGAATCTGTCGCTCATTATCAGATAACGGCATGTTGCCTCCAGGTTCCAGCCATTCTAATTAAAACTTGACTCACAGAAGTAATTGTAGGTGAGGTTCAAGCCGTTCTACTTTGGTTTTGGGTCACTCGGACCCCACTTTGACGAATTGGGATCTCGCTCGTTTGCCAATGTGCTGGCTGGCTTTATTGCCGAGTCACCAAAACGATCACGAATCTCGTCAATTGCCGAAGTGGTCGTACTCCACGCCGCATTCAAATTATTCGCCGAGCTGTCACCAGAGGCTGTGTCAAACAAACTCAGTTGCTGATCCGGTTCAACAAGATTTCTGGCGCTAATTCCAATCAAGCGAACACCATTACTTAGGTCAATTTTGCGCAGCAGTGGCTCAATTAATCGAATCATTGCAGGCCCAGTTGAAACGGGCACTTCGACACTCACGGCCCTTGTCACTAATTGAAAGTCAGCAAATTTGATTTTGAGCGAAATCGTTCTTGCGCCGACTCCGGAGTGTCGACATCTTGTAGCCACTGCATCCGCGAGGCGCACCAGGTGATCATGCGCGATTTCGTACTCTGTAATGTCGTTCGAGAATGTTTCTTCGTGTCCAATTGATTTGGCATCGCGATCAGGCTCAACGAGGCGTTCATCAGTCCCTTGTGCAAGAGCCGCTAAGTGGCGCCCGAGAGAATCACCGAGCACGGTAACAAGTACCTTTGGATCGAAATTAGCCAGGTCGCCAACTGTTTTGATTGCAAGGCCAGTAAGTTTTTCAAGTGTCACTGGCCCAACACCCCAAAGAGCGCCAACAGCGAGAGGGTGCAAAAATTCAAGTTCGGAACCCGGCAAAACTTCATAGACACCAAACCCCTTTACAACCCCATCTTTAGATGCTTGGGGCTTGGCGACAACTGATGCAAGTTTTGCCAAGAACTTGTTTGGGGCAATACCGACACTGCACTTTAATTGTGTTACTTGTTCAACGCGTCTTCTGACTTCGCGAGCGATAGTTACCGAGTTGCCGAATAAACGAAGTGATCCCGTGACATCTAAAAATGCTTCATCAAGTGAAAGACCTTCGACTAATGGCGTGAACTCATTGAAGACCTCAAAAACTTCACGACTGACATCTGAGTAGAGCTCGTGATCACCTGGCAAAAAAATTGCTTGCGGACAAAGGCGTTTTGCCTGGGCCGATGACATCGCTGAGAAAACTCCAAATCGACGAGCTTCATACGATGCCGCAGCAACTACCCCACGCCCGCCGTCTCCGCCCACGACAACTGGCCGACCGACAAGATGAGGATTTCGGCGCAATTCAACTGCGACATAAAACATGTCCATATCAACGTGCAAAATCGTTCGCAAATTGACTGAGTTATTAATATCCACTTACGAAACGCTAGCCATGCATTGCAACTTCATTTTGCGAACCTACGCTCATAAAGATGAATGCAGGCCAGACAGACCGCACAGGCTCACTTTCAGCGTTGCCTTCTGTAACTGCCAGAGCATTCGCCTTCGTTGGAATAATAATTGCAGGTCTGGCCGGGGCACTGATTGGGTTCTCGTTGATTGATCTGCAATGTGACGGCAATTGTGATTTGCCGAACTCAATCGGTCTGGTCACTGGTGCTGTTGTCAGTGCAATCGGTATGAGCATCGTTGTAGTTTTGGTGTTGCGCGCGCTTGGCGAATGGCGCGAACTTGAAGATCAAAAATGACGGGCACAACTGCAAGTTCGACAGCGAACACAACAGCGGGCTTGCTCGAAATTTGTACGGAACTTGCCGTAACAGGTGGCAAGCGGGCATTTGAAGGTCGTCGACTCGGACTTAAAGATGTTCAGACGAAAACTACGAGTACCGACATGGTTACCGAGTTCGATAAGGCGACAGAAAAATATATTGTTGGCGAAATTCGTGCTCGTCGTCCGAAGGATTCAATAATCGGCGAAGAAGGCGGCTCACACACTGGCGACAGTGGCTTCACCTGGTGTATTGACCCGATTGACGGCACAACGAATTTTCTGTATGCACTGCCAAGTTGGAGCGTCTCAATTGGTGTTAGTGATGAGAATGGGCCGCTTGTTGGTGTCGTATATATACCTGCGCTTGGCGAGATTTTTTCGGCAACTCGCGGCGGCGGAGCGTTTTTGAATGGCGAAAAAATTAACTGCAATCAAATCACAGATATTTCAAAAGCACTCGTCTGTACCGGATTCAGCTATTCACCCGAGCAGCGAACGATGCAATCAAAGCGCGTCTCAAGTTTTATTCATAAGGTTCGCGACATCCGCCGACTTGGTGCAGCGAGTGTTGACATTTGTTTTGTGGCCTGCGGCAGGGTTGACGCATATTTTGAAGAAAACTTACACTCATGGGATATAGCGGCCGCTGAGTTAATCGCAATCGAGGCAGGGGCGCGAAGTGGAAGTTTCAGTGGCGGATCGTCGAGCCCAGCCGAAATAATGATCGCCAGTCCCGGAATTTTCGACGCATTGAGCAACCTCGTGTGCGAGCGCACTTAGCAACTTTATTTAAAATGTGAACACTTCAAAAAAATGAGTGTAGTAATCGCAATTGACGCCGGAACGACCGGGGTGCGGTCTCGAGCGGTGTTCGACGATGGAACCCCATCAATAAGTTCGTACCGAGAGTTCACCCAGTATTTTCCGCAACCTGGTTGGGTTGAGCACGACGCACAAGAAATTTGGCAATCAGTTCTGGCTACTTTGCAACAAGTTGCAGCGCAGATAGATCAAACTGTGGCGGCGATTGGTATTACTAATCAACGCGAAACAATTGTTGCGTGGAGCAAACTGACTGGTAAACCCCATGGCAAAGCAATTGTCTGGCAAGACCGACGAACCGCCGACCGATGTTTGGAACTTGCCGACAATCTGCCATTAGTCAGACAGCAAACAGGCTTGGTTTTAGATCCATATTTTTCTGGAACAAAAATTGAATGGCTAATTTCGAACCGCGAACTTCGACAAGATGATGACTTGTGTATTGGCACAATCGACTCGTGGTTGATCTGGAATCTCACTGGGGGAAAATCTTTTGTTACCGACTGCACAAATGCCAGTCGAACAATGCTGTTTGATATCACCAAAATGAAGTGGAGCCAAGAACTCACAAAGATGCTCGGTATCGAAATTAAATTTTTGCCTGAGGTTCGACCATCAAGCAGTGATTTTGGTGTCACCGTGCAACACGGATCACTGCCCGCAGGAATAGCAATCACCGGAGTTGCTGGTGACCAGCACGCAGCATTATTTGGTCAGGCTTGTTTTGCGCCAGGCAGCACCAAAAACACATACGGAACAGGAAGTTTTGTGCTGATGAATGTCGGCACGACTTGCCCAGCACCAAAAGATGGAATCTTGACGACACTCGCGTGGCAACTTGGTTCAGAAAAACCCGTGTATGCACTTGAGGGCGCGATCTTCGTGACGGGAGCCGCGATTCAGTGGCTTCGCGATGGTTTGAACATAATTGACAACGCAAGCGAGATCACTCCGTTGGCGCAAAGCGTCACCGACTCGGGAGGCGTCGTCGTCGTACCCGCGTTTACTGGGCTTGGCAGTCCATGGTGGGATGCATACGCGCGTGGTTCGATTTTCGGAATCACACGCGGCACATCACGCGCGCACATTGCCCGTGCGACAATTGAATCAATAGTTTTTCAAACTCGCGATGTAGTTGAGTCGATGACAAAAGCGTCAGGGATTTGCGTTAGTGAGTTGCGTGTTGATGGCGGTGCCGCGGTGATCGACTTGATGTTGCAACTTCAAGCCGATCACTTGTCGGTTGATGTGTTGCGACCAAAAGAACTAGAGACCACTGCGATGGGCGCCGCCTACCTAGCGGGATTGGCACAAGGGGTTTGGCAGTCAACCGAAGATATTTCAAATGCATGGCAACTCGAAAAAAAGTTTTCACCACAAGCAGAGCCGACTGGCTATCAAGCCTGGCAAACGGCGATCTCCCGATCAATGCACTGGGCTCGCTAGTTAATTAATTATTTACAGCGCCGATAGTAGCGCAGCACCAATAGCGCCGGCACTCTCGCCAAGTTGGGCCACACGCAAGTCAGGATGCTGTCGATTATCTGGTGCGTAAAGTAATTTTTTATACCAACTCTTGATGTGTGGCATCACCGAATCTGCTGCTTCGGCAAGACCGCCACCAATTACGATCACGTTCGGATCTGTGATATTGGTCAAGTTAACCAAACCAATCGCCACCCACTTGCCGAATGTGTCGAGAAATCCGATCGCTTGCTTGTCGCCAGCAACCGCACGAGCAATGACTTCTTCGCCACGCTCGCCACCTGCAATTGTTGCCAGTCCAGATCCTGATGCGTAACGCTCCCAACAACCGCGTTGCCCGCATGGACACAACAGTCCTTGACTTTCAACAATCATGTGGCCAATCTCGCCAGCAAAACCATGACTGCCTCGTTGCAGTTTTGAACCAGATACAAAGCCGCCACCAATGCCCGTGCCTAAGGTGACCATCCACATGTCGGTTGCACCTCGACCAGCACCAAATTGCCACTCTGCATACGCTGCCGAAGTTGCATCGTTCTCGACATCAACTTCGTGACCGAGTTCTTTTTGCAGTTGAGTGCGTAAATCAAGTTCGATCGCACCAGTCAAGTTCGGTGACTCGCGAACTACACCTTCGGGTGTTATTAATCCGGGAACTCCAACTCCGAGAGTTTTGTATTTTCCTAATTCGCGAGCAATTTCTGCGAGGGTTCTTACCAACTCATCTGCGTGAGGTGTCGGACGACGCACGGATTTAACAATCTCTCCACCCTCGAATAAAACTCCGAGACACTTTGTTCCGCCGACATCAATGCCGGCAACTGCAGTCACGACTCGCAGCGGTCCTTTAGTTCCTTCAAGGTGTGCAAAATGCGGCCTTCGGCACGGCGTTTAATGAAACCTGGAATCGGAACTATCAACTCAATCGATAAAACATATGTAACTTTTGTCGCGGCCCCCGCTGGTTCAAAACGGTACTCACCATCGATCGCCCGCTCGATATCACCTTGTACGAGATGCCACGAAATACTATTTGGTGCTTGCGAATAGTCGTATTTAAGTGAGTAACTCGTGCTTCGACCAAGCGCCGCAACACGATAGTCAACAAGAATCGGCCGTGACTCGACGTCGCGTTCGCGAATCGTCGCTTCTTTCACATCATGTGCCCAAACTGGATAACTTTCGACATCGGTAGCAACCGCGAAACAGTGTTCGGGGGTGGCTTCTATGATTTCGAACTCCGTTGCTGAATCTGCCACCCCACTATTACAGCACAAATTAATGCACTTTCAACGCCTTGCCCAGAGTCAATGCAAGTTTGTCGTAATCAAAGAGATTCTCGGCACGCAATCGTGACGCCTCACCCATCTTTTTTCGCCGATTTTCATCGTTCAACAATTGTCGCAACCCAGCGACCACATCATCCACCCGATCTGGATTACGGATGATTAGTCCAGTTTCGCCGTCAACAACAGCATCGGCTGCGCCGCCACTTCGGCCAGCAATCTGCGGCACGCCACATGCCGCTGCTTCGGCGAATACAATTCCGAACCCTTCTTGTTCAAGCCCGCCCCAACGAGATCGACAGAGCATCGCACAAATGTCGGCGCATCCATAAAGCATCGGCAGATCGTCATTGCTAATTCGACCCAGCATCGTTACCGGCGCGCGCAATTCTCGAATAATTCGTTCGAGGCGATTGCGGTCACGACCAGTACCACCAATAACCAATCGCAAATTAGGAAAATCGTTGACCAAATGTGCAACGGCTCGAATTAAAACATCAAAACCTTTTCGCGGCACGAGACGACTGATACCGACAATCAAATCTGTGTTTTCGTCGATTGAAAAATGCGCCCGAGCATCAACTCTTTGCTGTTGCGATAGCGGTCTGAATCTTTGTATGTCGACACCAGGAGTTACGACAGAAATATCCAAATTGCGACCGGCGGCACGCTGCGCTTCTTTTGCCGGATAGGTTCCTGATGCAATAATTATTGATGCTTTGCACAAAACATTGCTAAGAACTTTTTTTGATCCTGGCAGCCGACCAGGAACAGTCACTTCTGCTCCGTGCAGAACGACCGCATATGGCAGATCCAGCCACGGCCCAATGATTCCGAGTGGTACTGCTGGATCAAGAACGATCAGTTCGGCACCAACTTCACGAGCCATTTCATTTATTCGTCGAGCCATAATCGGATGTGGGAGCAGAACCGGCTCTGGCGTACGCCTAATCAAAAAATTTTGTGCGCTGTCAAACTCTTGCGAGCCTTGATATGGGCTAGTCAGAACCGCGAAAGTTTCTGGTGGTAAGCGACTCCACCACTCATATAAAAGATTCTGTATGCCACCAACTTTTGGTGGAAAATCATTCGTCACCAAAAGATGCTTCATCGGCTTCTACCTTACGCTCGGCAACGAGTCGAGTTCAGCCTGCACAATCGGGTCGCTATCGCTCGGCGGCAAAAACTCGTTAAGACCCAACCTGGCAACAGCCCAAACTGCGTGGGCCCGCAAAACCGAATCAGAATCAACTAAATATCGCTTGAGAATATTTTGAGTTGCCCCATCAGTCGAATCACCAATGTTGCCAAGAATTATCAGTGCATTTCTGCGAAGCCACTTTGGGTCACGATCAGAGATATACCATGACTTGAAATTTGCCAGCAGAGTTTGATCATCTGAAGTAAGAATTGACATCACATCGACCCACGCTCTTGGTTTGACACCAGAATTATCAACAATTGCTCGACGAACTGTTGGCGGACACACCTCTTGACAATCATCACATCCGTAAAGGCGATCGCCCAATGCGACACGATACGCGTGGTCGAATATTCCGGGTTTCTGCAACAGCCATGCCAAACATTTGCGGGCATCAACAACACCAGGGGCGATTATTGCTTGCGTCGGACAATTGTCTAGACAGCGGCGACATGAACCACATCCATCTTCAACCAAAGTTGCAATAGGTCCTAGTGGCGCATCTGTGATCACACTGCCAAGCACAAAATAACTTCCCGCGCCTTCAATCAAAAGATTCGCATTTTTGCCGTACCATCCCAGCCCTGCTTGGTATGCGACTTCACGATCAACTATCGAGTTGTCGTCGGCCAAAACAATTGCCCGCCAACCATCGTCTTTCAATTGCACGGCAATTTTTTGTAAGCCCTGTTTGAGTAGCTCGTAATAATCAACCCACATGTACCTGGCTACTCGAGCCGAAACTTCATTCGGACTTGGCGGCATCTCTGTGGCATACGATCGCGCGCCAACGATTATCGATCTTGCCGATGCCATCGTGCTTGTCGGATCAGTGCTTCTTGCCGGATTGCGATAAGTGAATTGCATCTCGTTGTGCAACCCAAGCGATTTTCTTTCGGTCAGTGCCATTCGAGCGCGCTGCAATACTTTCGCGCTAGTTATGCCGACTCGGTGCAACCCTGAATTAATACCAAGTGCAATAAGTTGCTCGCCATAACGAACTGATGAGATCGCCGCACGCTTTAAAGGCTCTGCCTGACCCGATCTATTGGCTGTTTTTTTAGCTAACTGCACGATGCCGAAGCGTAGGCACCATTCCGGCATTTGCCAGCATTCTTAGAGTTCTTTGTTCTTCTAGGTTTAAAACCACTGCAGGCTCGCTGGATTCGTCGCAGAAGAACGAGACAACGCAATCATCACAAGCGGCACTCGCCCGCATAACGCAGGTGTCGCAATTAATTTCGATTGCACCATTGTTTGCAAACTCTTGGCTCGTAACTGGTATTCGGGGGGAATTTTGCACTCTTGGTCTCCTCTGTTTTGCATTGACATTGATTGTGTTGATCAATACTGCCCGCGGGGTGTAACAGAGTTTTGAGAAATCTAAATTGCGAGAAGTTGTGCGCCTTGTTCGGCAATCCGCAAAACCATGGTTGACCCGTGATGAGGCAACTTCTCTACAATATGTTGGGCATCGGTGTGGCTACACATCGCCGCAACTGTCGGACCCGAACCAGACAGCCAGGCGCACCAAACACCAGACTCAAGCAAAACATTTAATGCTGCTTGCGATCCAGGCACTTTTTTGAAGCGAACATCTTGATGTAACCGATCTTGCGTTGCGGTACGCAACGCCGAAATATCGCCAGCCGCTAGTGCCGCAACCAACAGCGCAGTGCGTCCGACATTAAACACTGCATCTGCAAACGGCAGCGTCGTTGGAAGCTTGGTGCGAGATTCTTTGGTTGATGTCTGCTCCTGAGGCACCCAAACAATAATCGCGGGGTCTAGCGGTGAAGGAATTCGAACAGTTGAGCCGGCCACACTGGCAACTACGCCACCAAGCAGAGATGCCGCAACATTGTCAGGATGTCCCTCAAGTTCTGTTGCGATCGCCAAGAGTTCTGATCGCGCATTATCAAAAACAACTTCATCGGTTCCATTTTTTTGGGCATGCGCAAGCGAGACGCCGGCAATTCGAGCGGCTCCACTAAATCCAAGACCTTTGCCCATCGGCATTTGTGAGCGAACCCACAACGGGCCTTTTCCTCCGCAGTGATTAAATGCCACGAGCGTTGGATGATTTGCCGTTGCTTCAACCGAGTCTGCGGGCGAGGAACCAAAGCCTGCCTCAAGATGAAGCGACAATGCCATACCGAGAACATCGAAGCCAGGTCCAATATTTGCAGAACTTGCGGGCACGCGAACGGCGACAGAATTATTTGGTGAGTTCATCTTGCAAATTATTTTAGTGTGCCATGTGCTTGGCAGCATCGGCACTTACGCGTATCACTTCATCTAATACATCTCGCGCCGCACCAGAATCTATTGACGCTTTTGCCATCTCGACGCCTTGTGACATATCAACAGCCTTTCCAGCCACAACGATTCCGGCTGCTGCGTTAAGCACAACAATGTCTCGGATCGCATTTTTGGTTCCGTCCAACATTTCGCGAAACATCTTTGCGTTGTCGCGTGGTTCGCCACCCCGAACGGCAGCAACATCAGCAAAAGCAAGACCCAGCGAACTTGCGTCAATTTCAAATTCTCGCAACTTGCCGTTTTGCATTTCAACAACTGGACAAGGACCACTCAATGAAAGTTCGTCGAGTCCGCCGTGTCCATGCACAACCCACGCTCGTTTTACCCCTCGTGTGACCAATGCATGAGCCATCACGTTGGCGGCTTTAGGGTCTCCTACTCCGACAACCATAAATGAGACTGGTGCGGGGTTGGCCATTGGCCCAAGCAAATTAAAAACTGTCGGCACACCAATTTCTCGACGTGATGGGCCTGTGAAACGAAATGCTGGATGAAATCTTTGTGCAAAGCAGAAACCAAAACCTGCTTCTTCAACACACCGCGTAACACTTGGGCCATCTAATTCAATAGCTACACCGAGAGCTTCGAGTACATCGGCTGCCCCACTTTTTGAAGATGACGCACGACTGCCGTGTTTACAAACCGGTATTCCTGCGCCTGCAACAACCATTGACGCCATCGTTGAAACATTCACCGAATAACTGTGATCGCCACCAGTACCGACAATATCTATCGCTCGCTCAGCAATTTCATCGCTCAAAGCAACACGCTCTGCTGCACGACGCACTTCAGCCAACATTCCTTCAAGCTCAACTTCTGTTTCACCTTTTGCACGAAGCGAAATAATAAACGCAGTTATTTGCGATGGCGTGGCCTCTCCAGAGAGCACTGACCTCATCGCCGCACCAGCATGGCTTGCTGACAAATCTTTACGCGACAGCAGCTGAGAAATTATTTGTGGCCAACCGCCAGCAGAATCTATTTCACTCACACGAACTCGTGCTAAGCAATACGCCGTCCAACGCGCAACAACCTGCGGCGTTCACGAGCCGATGCCCCACCCCACACGCCTTGTTTTTCGCGACTGTCAAGTGCATAGTTAAGACACGCTATGCGCACTTGGCATGTTTTGCAGATTGAAATCGCTTGGTCGCAATTGTCATCATTATCTGGATAAAAAATATCCGGGTCAAGGCCTTGGCATGCTCCCTTGGCCCGCCAAGAAACATCAAATTCAAGCACTCGAACCCCCTTGTTCTCGTAGCAAGGCAGACTCTAGAACTTGAACACATAGCTGCGCCAATCGGCGTAGGTATGCGAACTAGGTTGCGCGCAATGCGCTCAGTTCGCCTAGTTTTTTAAATCGCCGAGCAGTTCAGCCACGGTGAATTCTGCAAGTTCGGTAGCTTCAATGTAATTCGGCAGAGTTGAAACTAACTGCACCGAGCCTTCAGCAAAGTCTTCGACCTGTTGCGCAGAAAATTCAAAGCGGATGTAATGCACTGCTGCGGTCACATCTTCGCGCGTCAACTGCTCGGCGTGCGCCTCGTCTACGACTGCTCTTACAATTTCGCCGCTGGACAATTTGAGACCAATCCCTCGCTCGATTCCGACGAGTTTTGGCAGCCATTCGCGAACTTGGGCATCAGAGGTCAATTCGATAAACAACGTCGCCGATAGTTGACCCGCTTCCGGGATTAATGGGTTGTAGGCCTTGAGTTCTTCAAGTACACCTTCATCAGTTAAGACTTTCTCGACGCGCAACATCTCTTGAATTTGGGCCTGCATCGTCTCACGATTCTCGAACATCACCGTGATCATTGTTCCGAGCGAGATTCGGCGACGGCGTTTGATTTCAAAAACTTCGGCTTGACGAGCCACACGAATGCGCTCGTATTCTCGATGATCCAAAATATCGCTGAGTGATAATTTTCGGCTTACCGATGCTGTGTCTGTGTTCATTTTGACTTGCCTCCTTTTGGCTTTGTCTCTTCTGGTTTAAATCCGTATGCCTTGGCGATCACTTCTAACGGATGCAACGGGGTCTCTCCGGTCTGCTCGGTAATTGCCGTATTCGCCAAATGGCAGTCACCGGCAACGACTTCAGAGTCTGCGTCACGAACCATGTTGCCGAGTTTCTCTGCAATGGGTATGGACAATTCGGCGTTCTCGGCGCGCAAACCCCACATTCCGTCGATGCCTGAGCACTGTTGAACTAATTTGATTTTTGAACCCGTCAGCTTCATCAAGTCGCGACTCTTGAGCCCGATGTTCTGTGCACGCAAGTGACACGGCGTGTGGTAGGTAATTGATTCTGGAACTTCGCCAACAAAGTTCGTATCAAGAGTTGAACCCTCGGTCTTGTGAACTTTCATCAAATATTCGGCTGCATCATATGTATTGGCTGCCACGAGTTGAGCATCTGGACCGCCGACATAGTCGAGGTAATCTTTTTTCAAAACATAACCACAAGTCGGTTGTGGAACCACGATGTCGGTGCCGTTTCTAACTTCGGCCGCAAGTGTTGCCACATTTTTAATTGCAACTTTTGTGAACTGGTCCATGTCTCCACTGTGCAGAAACGGTGCACCACAACAACCCGCATCACTAATTGAGCACTCAATGCCGTTATGTTCGTAGACCTTGACAAGAGCATGCCCGATAGCAGGCTCTTGATATTCGACGAGACATGTTGGAAATATTGTGACGCTGCCTTGTGGCGTTTTGATCTCAGGTTTTATTCTGCGACTAAACCATGTCGAGAATCGTTGTCGAGCAAATGCCGGCAAAAGCCGAACACTTGAAACTCCAGCAGTAGCCTCGACGACTTTGCGAATTAACGAACCAGGCTTGGCTCCCATCACTTTATTTGCCAGTGGGCCAGATGAAGTGGCGGCCATGCCGAGAGCGTCGGTGCGGCCCAGCATTGCCGTTGTTATCTTGCTTCGCATCGACACATGACCGTTTTCGCGTCGCATCGCGTCTACACGCAACATCAACCTCGGGAAATCCAGGGCCCACTCATGGATTCCGGGTGTGTACGGACAATTTACATAACACAACTTGCATTGAAAACATTCGTCAGCAACATGGTCTTGTTGGGCTGGCGTCATTTTGCCCGCGTCTTGATCGTCATGTGCATCGATATAACTAAACAGCGTTGGAAACGATGGACAGAATTTAAAGCAAAGGCGACAGCCATGACACAAGTCGTAAACTCGGGTCATCTCTTGTCGAGTGTCGGCCTCATCTAAATAGATCGGATTTAGTGGGTCGTAGGTAATTGTCATAACTTAAAAACTCTCATCAAATTGCTCGTGGGATATTTTTGTGTTGGTGCCACCAACACTTGCCAGTGGCACCAACGCAACTTAAATTACAATTACTTAACTGATAATTTCGCTCTAGCCGAGCGCTTTGAGACCTTCGCCGAATCGACCGGCATGGCTCTTCTCTGCGCGAGCAAGAGTTTCGAACCAGTCAGCGATTTCTGTGAATCCTTCTTCACGAGCAGTCTTTGAGAAACCTGGGTACATCTGTGTGTACTCGTAGGTCTCGCCAGCAACTGAAGCTTTGAAGTTGTCTTCTGTATCACCAATCGGCTCACCAGATGCTGGGTCGCCAACTTCTGCGAGATAATCCAAGTGACCGTGTGCATGTCCGGTTTCGCCTTCGGCGACTGAACGGAACAATGCCGCTGCATCTGGATAACCCTCGATGTCTGCTTTCTGTGCGAACCACAAGTAGCGTCGATTCGCTTGGCTCTCACCAGCAAACGCTTCCTTGAGATTCTCATGTGTCTTGGTGCCATTTAGTTTGGCCATGATGTTTCTCCTTGTTTATGTTTTGGTTGTTGATTAATTGATTACTTTGTTAATTACTTACTTGCCTTATTTTTCGCCTGTGATCCAGGAGACTTAAATTGTTGTTTATGGTTGCATTGATTGCAATGTCCACGAAAAACAACGCCTACTTCGTTGACTGCAAAACCTTCACCACTTTGCAAACTCATCTTTGGTGCCGAGAGAATGTCGACATCGTGGATTGCCTGGCATGATTCGCAAACAAAGTGATGGTGATCTGCGATATTCGGGTCGAATCTGGTCGCACCAATGCCAACATCAACGAGCTGCAACTCGCCCATCTCGGCAAGTTCGCCAAGAGTTTGATAGATAGTTCGAAGCGAGATGCCGGGCATCTGTTTGCTGGCGACCTCGTAAAGAGATTCTGCAGTCGGATGACTTTGATTTTGGTGCAGCAGCGAAAACAACAACTGTCGCTGGGGCGTGAGCTTTAACTGTTTGTCCCGAAACACTTGAGCAAGCTCAGTTGGTGAACGCATGCCATGAGAATAACTAACTAATTTCTAATTTGCAACTGATGCTAACTAGCAAATGATGTGACTTATGACTAGTCAGCTCTCTAGTGAGCTCTCTCGCAACTTTCGTTCTGATCACCTTATTTGATCATCTCATCGAGGGGCTCTGGCTTATGCTGACTGCGTGCCCACCACCAAGAATCCGCCACAAGATCGCCTTGAAACTCTTAACCAATTATCCTCGCAAAATTTTGACATCGTGGTCATTGGCGGTGGCATAACTGGGCTTGGCGTGGCACTTGATGCAGCCTCACGCGGGCTGAGTGTGGCACTGGTTGAGCGCGACGATCTCGCCTCCGGGACTTCTTCGAAGAGCAGCAAGTTGATTCACGGTGGTCTTCGCTATCTACAACAGGGCGAAGTTCGACTTGTATACGAAGCACTGCACGAACGTCAACGACTGCGGCGCAACGCACCGCATCTTGTGCAAACTTTGCCGTTCATGATTCCAATCCTCAAGCGTGAGGGCGTTGTTTCGAAAAAAATCGCGCGCGCGCTTGGTTCGGCAATGTGGATGTACGACTTGACTGGTGGCTGGCGAATCGGAAAGCTTCATCGCCGACTCAAAGCCGACAAGGCATTTACTCATTTACCGACGATGCAAAAAGATCGCCTCAGTTCGGCATATGTATATTTCGATGCGATGGCTGATGATGCGCGAGTTTGCGTTGCCCTTGCCCGCACTGCAATCAGTTGTGGCGCGGTAATCTCTAACTACACGAGGGTTGACAAAATTTTGCACGACAGCAACGGTCGGGCGTGCGGAGTTCTAGTTACTCCGAACGGCAAAAAATCTTTCGAGATTCGCGCACAAGTGGTGATCAATGCGGCAGGCGTTTGGTCGGACGAAGTTTTGACCACCGACCTTGGCTATAACCCAGACAGCATTCGACCAGCCAAAGGCGTTCACCTCACCGTGCCATGGAAGAAAATACGCAACGACATCGCCGTGGTCATTCCGGTCCCGGGTGACAAGCGAAGTTTGTTTTTAGTTCCATGGATTTCAAATTACGACGGAACATATCAGTACACATATGTTGGCACTACCGACACCGATTATCAAGGTGCGATAAACGATCCACAATGCACAAATACAGATATTGAATATGTTCTCAAAGCAATGAATGCTGCCGTGACGACTGGAATTACTCGCGAGGACATAACCGCGGTGTGGTCGGGATTACGACCACTCGTTAAAAGTGTCAGCGAAGAAAAAATAAGTTCAAGAACAGCCGATCTTTCGCGCCGACACAAAGTTGCAACATCGCAATCAGGGATGATCACCGTGACGGGAGGAAAGCTCACGACTTATCGCAAAATGGCACAAGACGCAGTAGATACTGCGCTTTTGGCCATTGGCAGGCGATCACGATGCAAGACAAAGAGCTTGTCGCTGGTCGGGGCAACAACTAGTTCAGCGAAAACCAGTGATGCCCAAGATCAACATCTCTTATCTAGATTTGGCAGTGAATCAAAAGTAATCAAGAATTTAATCGCCGACAATAAAAACCTTGGCGAACAGTTGATCCCTGGACTGCCGTATCTGCGGGCAGAAGCAGTATTCGCAGTCACGCACGAACTGGCGACGACTCTTGACGACATTCTTTCGCGTCGCACGAGATGCCGAATCATTAATCGTCGAGCCACGGTTGCAGGTGCGCGTAATGTTGCAGAGTTAGTTGCACCGTTGCTCGGTTGGTCTGAGCAAGAAATTAATAACGAAGTCCTCGCATTTATCGACTCATGCGCCCAAGAAGATGAAGCTGCAATTTCCAACTAAAGGCAACTTATCCATGACTACACAGCCGACACAGCCAATCGAATTTTCAACAGACATTTCTGAAATCTCCGATCGCTACCAAACAATCTCAACGCCGCTCTCACTTGAGTTTGTTGCAGAGCTAAACAAACTTTGCGCAAGTTCGACAGAACTCGCCGATCGCGTTCAGCACTCGCGAGATTGGTGGCCACTGGCGATGCACTGGTCACTGAATGCACAAACCGCCAAGCGCGCTGACGCGGTTTGTCGACCAACAACAACCAAACAAGTGAGCGACGTGGTCGCTTTATGCGCTAAAAACTCCGTGCCGGTGACAGTCTCTGGCGGGCGTTCTGGGGTTTGTGGTGCTGCAATCCCGTTGTTCGGCGGCGTTGTGATTGACATGACATCACTGGCTAAGGTAATCAGTGTTGACGAAATTTCAGGACTTGTTGAGGTCCTTCCCGGAACCTTCGGCCCAGATCTCGAAAATGCTCTGCGCGAAAAACACGGTTTGTCTGTGGGCCACTTTCCGCAATCGTTTGATATCTCAACTGTTGGTGGATGGATTGGTTCGCGCGGAGCAGGCCAGTTTTCAACTCGCTACGGCAAGATCGACGACATGGTTGCCGGACTTGAAGTCGTGCTTGCAGATGGCTCGGTAATTCTGACAGGCACCGAGCCGGCGGGTGCTGCAGGGCCGAATTTGACTTCACTATTTATTGGTAGCGAAGGTTCGCTCGGGATAATTACAAAGGTTTGGCTTCGCGCCCACCCGGTTGCCCCGAGTGAACGCCGCGCCGCATATATGTTCGGTTCGTTTGCCCAAGCCGTTGAAGCAATGCGACTAGCAATTCGCTCGGGAGCAACCCCGGCCGTGTTGCGACTTTATGACGAGCGCGAAAGCAAACGCGCCCATGGTGGTGACGGGTCGCAGTGCGCATTATTGGTGCTTGATGAGGGCGAACAAGTATTGATTGACGCGATGATGCAAGTTGTTGACAATGCATGTCGTGCAAATAATTCGCAACCTGCAGATGTCGCACTTGTCGAGCACTGGATGAGTCATCGCAACGATACGAGTGGACTACAGATTTTGTCCAAAAAAGGTTTCGTAATTGACACGATGGAGGTTTCGGTAAGTTGGTCTCGCGTCAATACGGTTGCAGAGTCGGTAAAAAAAGCAATCATGACGGTGCCTGGGGCGCGAAGCGCAAGTTGCCATATTTCGCACAGCTACATTGACGGCGCTTGCATATATTTTACTTTTGTCGCTGAGCCGAGTGTCAATTCTCTCGACGCAATCGAATCGTCTTACGAAGCGATTTGGAATGCAGCACAAAACTCGGCTCTTGATGCCGGGGCGAATCTTTCGCATCATCACGGAGTTGGAATAAATCGTGCCAAATTTATGAAGCGTGCACTCGGGCCAGCACACGATGTTTTGACTGCGATCAAATTTGCACTTGATCCAAAAGATATTTTGAATCCTGGAAAATTTGCAATTGCATCCAAACGCGGTGAAGTAACAACTAAGCGGTGACAACTTGAGCATCTTGGTGATAGATGTCGGCACAAGCGGTTTGCGCAGTGCAATCGTTCGTCAAGATGGCTCAATCAACTTTTTAAATTACGAAGAATGCCGACCAGACACTCCTGCCCCAGGGCAAGTTGAATTTGATCCACAAAAAATGGCTGACGCCGTCTTGCGAATCTGTAATTTGACGATAAGCCAATCAAAGAAAACAGACAAAATTCAAGCCGTCGGAATCACGAACCAGCGAGCATCGACCGTGATGTGGAGTAAATCGACCGGCAAGCCGCTCGGGCCGGCACTTGGCTGGCAAGACCTACGCACCGTTTTTGAGTGTATTAATGCGGCTTCAGAACATGGAATGAAAATTGCACCGAATCAAACTGCGACCAAAGCCGCGTGGATGATCAAAAACTATCTTGTTGCGAAAAATCATGACCCCAATGATGTACGAATTGGCACGGTTGATTCGTGGATCGCCGCCGTGCTTTCAAAAAATGAACTACATGTGACTGACCCAAGCAATGCTGGCGCAACCGGTTTATGCACACTCGATGCTTCATCTTGGTCGGAGAGAATTTGTGGACTATTGAACGTCGACATTGGTTTATTGCCAACAATTGTGAAATCAACAGGAATCATCGGTAGAGCAACGGCGCTGGACGGCGCACCTCCGATTGCCAGTTTGATCGGCGATCAGCAGTCATCTCTAATCGGTCAAGGGTGTATTACGAGTGGCGCAACAAAAATTACTTTCGGCACGGGTGGAATGCTCGATGTGTTCATCGGAAGCAACGGCCCGACCCGAATGCAGCGTTCAGAAAATGGAAGTTACCCACTCGTTGCCTATAGCGATGCAACCACCACATATTGGGCCGCCGAGGCAATAATGCTTTCAGCAGGAACAAACATCGAATGGTTGCGCGATGATCTGCAAATTATTTCATCCAGTCAAGACAGCCACAACATTGCATCGCAAGTCGAAGATTCGGGTGGTGTGGTTTTTGTGCCCGCATTGTTTGGCCTCGGCACACCACACTGGGATTACGGTGCCCGTGGAACTTTGCTCGGTCTGACTCGTGGAACAACCCGAGCACATGTGGTGCGCGCGGTCCTGGAAGGTATTGCTCATCGTGGCGCCGACATGCTGCAGGCCGTTATCTCCGATACTCAAGTGTCGGTTAATTCTCTTCGCGTGGATGGGGGGATGAGCCAGAATCCAACTTTTATCCAATCGCTGGCAAACACAACTGGACTGAACATTGAAGTCTCCCCTGTCGTCGAGGCAACTACTCTTGGCACGGCATTTCTTGCTGGCGTCGCAGTCGGTGTTTGGCCCTCAATTAGCCACGCCACAAGCACAACAAAACCAGCACGAGTCGTTTCACCAACACTGAAGCTTGATCGCGCACAATGGCACGAGGCGATCACCCGTTCTCGCGGTTGGATTCCGTCACTATCGAGTCTTGACTTCTAAATTCGTCTAGATTTGTACGATGCTTTCAGCCACTGACACCAAACTTCTGGGGTTTGCCCAGACCCTCGAATTAACGGCACGCGACTTGTATCAATTCGTGGTTGGTCGTAAATCGTTGAGCGGGGACGAGCGCCAAATGCTCACCCAGTTTCACTCACACCATGTTGCCTACGAGCAAACTTTAAATGGGCTCCTCGGAAAGAACTCGGTCTCCAAACGGAACGATTCGCTGTATACAGGTTTTCTTCAGAAACTTTCGGAGACACCAAATGTTTGGACTGCTCTGTTGCAAATTGAAAATGCACTTGTTACAACACACACAAAGTCGATTGAAAGCATTGAATCTGCGAAAGTTTCTGCACTCATCGCTTCAATCGTCACAATCGAAGCACGCCACGCTGCAATTCTGGCGACTATGACTTCTACGAATCTTTCACTTGCTTTAGACAACAGCGAATCTGTGCTGGTTGTGTCATGATCGCCCTGACACGACGCGAGTTGCTTCGACTCAGTGGTGCATCAATTGCATCTGGTCTCGTTTTGGCCGCCTGCGGCAAACAAGCTGGAGTCATTGACGACAACACAATCACGATTATCGGCAAGTCACCTGTCACTGCACCGCTGGCTGATGTCGAAGTCACTGATGCTGTTTTGCTTCGTACTGCCGCATCACTTGAGTACAACGCGATTGAAACTTACACAACTGCACTTGAATCTAAACTTCTGACTGGTGATCTCAGGAAGGTTGCTGAAATGGCCAAGCGTTTTATGGATGACCATCAACAACATGCGGATGCAGTCAACGCATTGGCTATAAAACTTGGAGCAAAAGAATACCGATGTGGCAATTCTCGGATCAATGATGTCTACCTTGCACCGGCGCTGGCAATAATCACCGAGTCAGAAAATCCGAATTCGGCAATAGATATCGTCGCGCTTGCTCATGCCGTCGAAAATCTCGCCGCGCAGACATACCAAGGTGTTGTCGAGTTGTTGAGCGATCCGATGTTGCGTGCTGATGCAATAAGAATTGGGCAACAGGAGGCGCGACACGCTGCACTTCTCGCACAAGTTTTGAATCCAGGTCTTGCAAATGTCGGCCCGACTTCGGATGCGAAGACTGGCAAACCAAATATTGCCGCGGTTCCCTCGGAGTTTGGCTCGCTTGCAAATATTCAACTGACGATCGGAAAGCCAAAGCCTGATGGCTCGCGAACAACTTTGATCCTTGAAACACCGAGCCTGAACTCGCTCGTCTACGACTTTGTCGCCTGCCAAGCGTAAAACTTCGCCAATACACTTAGACCAACGGTGAGTCGGTCAGACGACCGCAGTGATGTTGTGCTTGCACAACAACATTGAGGAAAGTCGGGACTTCGCAGGACAAAGTGCTGGTGAAAGCCAGGTCGGGGTGACCTGATATTTCGTGCAACAGAAAATAAACCGCCGATGGACGATCGTCGCAAGACTTTCGTAACAGGTAAGGATGAAACGGTGCGGTAAGAGCGCACCAGCGCAGTTGGCAACAATTGCGGCTTGGTACGTCACTTGAAGCAAGGCCATGCAGAGGGCATGAACTGTCCGTTTGCTTTCGAGCACCCCTCGGGTAGGCCGCATAGATGGATGGTCGTCAGTAACGACAGGCAACTGTCGAAGCTACAAAATCCCGCTTATCGACCGACTCACTGTTACCCCAAAATAAAGCTGTAGCTGGAGTAATCTTTAACCACATCAATCAAAGGGTTATATGAGCATTTTTATCATCGCTGAAATCGGAATCAACCACAACGGAAGTCTTGATATTTGCAAACAATTGATCGATGTAGCCGTGAGCGCAGGTGCCGATGCTGTGAAATTTCAGAAGCGAACCCTAGAACTTGTTTACACGAAAGAGCTCTTAGATTCCTTGCGGGAGAGCCCCTGGGGCACCACCCAGCGTGACCAAAAAGAAGGACTCGAACTAAGTGTTGATGACTATCAACAGATTGATCAATATTGCAAGTCTCAAAAAATTGAGTGGTTCGCTTCAGCGTGGGACCTTGAGAGCCAAAAATTTCTCAAACAATTTAATAGTAAGTACAACAAAGTTGCATCTGCAATGATTGTTTACGAAGATTTGCTTTACTCAATAGCCGCTGAGAAAAAGCACACATTTATTTCAACTGGAATGAGCACAAAGTCAGATATTGACAAAGCAGTTGAGATATTTAGAAAGGCTGACTGTCCGTTTGAATTAATGCACTGTGTCTCGACTTACCCCATGGACGACAGAGATGCAAACTTGCGTCGCATCGAAACTCTACGCACGACTTACCAGTGCAATGTTGGTTACAGCGGTCACGAAACAGGCTTGGCTATTTCATACGGAGCAATGGGATTTGGTATCTCGTCCCTCGAGCGCCATTTGACTATTGACCGAGCAATGTATGGATCAGACCAGGCGGCTTCACTTGAACCGGTTGGATTCCGTTCCCTGGTTGGAGGTATCCGCAAAATTGAGTCGTCATATGGTGATGGCTCAATCGAAATGAATCCTAAAGAGAAGTCTGTCGCCGACAAACTTCGTGGGCACCTTCCAAAAAAGTAAAATCATAAATCTGATGACAGACATGCAAAAGAAAATTGTAAGTGGCTTTCAAGAATCATTTAATATGCACCAAAAAATTACCTCTGACAAAAACATTACGAATCAAATTGTGGAGTTAGCAACAATCTGTTTATCTGCTCTTCGTAGCGGTGGAAAAATTATTTTTGCGGGCAACGGTGGAAGCTTCGCAGATTCTCAGCACTTGGCTGCTGAACTGATTTCGCGATTACAGTTTGATCGCGCGCCCCTTCCCAGCGTCGCACTAGGTACCAACAGTTCGTCGACTACTGCCATCGGTAACGACTATGGATACGAATTTATATTTGCTCGCGAACTCCAAGTAATCTCAAGCGACTCAGATATTTTTATACCAATTAGTACTAGTGGAAACAGTAAAAATATTCTCG
>CAMCZA010000003.1 GCA_945885515.1 Ferrithrix thermotolerans DSM 19514
GACTACGCATTCGGCAAAAGCCACGCCTATGGCTACGGCTTTCTTGCATATCAAACTGCTTATCTCAAGGCTCACTATCCAGTTGAATACATGGCGTGTCTATTGACCAGCGTTAAAGCTAACTACGACCGCGCAGCGGTATTTCTTGCTGACGCACGTTCGAACGACATTGTTGTGCGAACACCGGACATCAATACTTCGGGTGTTGATTTTGTGCCGGTAATTGATGGTGACCAGCGGATAATCAGTTTCGGATTGTCGGCGATTCGCAATGTTGGTGAGGCACTCGTCGCAAATTTAGTTGAGTATCGGCGCCAAAATAGTCCGTTCACTTCGTTCTATGACTTCGCCGATCGTGCACCAATCTCAACGCTCAACAAACGAACTGTTGAGTCGTTGATCAAGGCTGGGGCCTTTGATTCGCTTGGTCACCCACGAAAAGGTTTACTGGCAGTATTCGAGCCAATCATTGAAAACACGCTTTCGCGACGCCGCGAGCGCGACCAGGGTGTGATGAGTTTGTTTGGCGACAGTGATGACGCTGGGTCTGGCTTCTCCGAACGGATTGAGATTCCACAAATTAACTACGAGAAATCTGAACAATTAAAAATCGAACGCGAGATGCTCGGCTTGTATGTTTCTGACCACCCTTTGCGTGGGGTCGAAGGTCAATTGCGCAGGCGTGTTGACTGCTCGCTCGTTGATCTAGAAGAAAAAGTTGATGGTGCATTTTTGAAGTTGGGTGGTGTCGTTACTTCAGTAGATCGTAAGTTCACCCGTAAAGGCGCTCAGATGGCGATCGTCAAAATTGAGGATTTACAGGGATCAATAGAGGTGACGGTGTTTCCAAAGACTTACGAGAAGTTTGGTCACCTAATAGCAGAGGACACAATCGTCATAGTTCGCGGTCGGCTTGATAAACGCGATGATTCGCTAGCGACGATCAACGCCCAAGAACTGACCATTGTTGAGCCTTTGCGGGCAAGTGATATGAGCCTGCACATTGAACTATCAAGCAGTTCGCTGTCTCAAGAGGATATTTTTGAATTACAAGAATTGTTGCGCGAGCACACTGGTCACACGCCAGTACAATTACATATCCCCGGCGGCAAAGCGTTGCGATTGGGTTCCGAGTTCAATGTTGACATTGATCGTGCAATGGGTCGTCTCCGCGCTTCTTATGGAGACTCTGTTTATATCGGCTAGTTGGTTTATTTCTTAATTCGCTTCGGCACTTATTTTCTTGCGCCATCGGAATTCAGGTTTTTTGCTGGCAGACTATAAGTGTTATGTCGCTTGTTGTGAAGACCAAAGATGCTTCTGCATTAATGGATACAGACCTTGATGAACTCGCCAGCATGGGTGGTTCGTTCGGTATCGGCGCAATTTCTAAAGCCAAAGAAGATTGGGTGCTGTTTGCCAGTGCACGACTCGACAATAAATTACACGGCTTCATGTTTTCGACACTTGAGCGAATCGGTGGCACACCGTGCGTATTGTTAGGAATGTTGAGCGTCAAGAAAACTTCAAAACGCGATCAAATACTTAAAGGTTTAATGGCAGAGGCGTACCACCGTGCGCTAATGGCATTCCCAGACGAAGATGTTGTTGTTGGTTCTCGATTTGTCGACTCGGATGGGCTTGAGGCATTTAAATCTCTCACAGAAATGATCCCTCGCCCAGATCACCGGGCGGTCGGAGAAGAGCGAGCATGGGGCCGTCGTCTTGCCCGTCGATTTGGATGTGAATCAACATACGACGAACAATCGTTCGTGATCAAGAGCAACGGTCAAAGCGGTTTCATGGATTATCAATCGCTCAAGCCAGGTAAAGCACCTGCAGATATCAATGCGATGTTCAAAACAGTTTCAGCAAAAAAAGCCGGTGTGTTAGTTGTGCATGGCTGGACAATGACTGAAAATCTTTTGAAGCTCGGCAAACACTAAGAGCAACACGGAGATTGGCATGCAGTTTGCGGACTGCGTTCGCTCCCGCAAAATGGTGCGATCTTTTCGCACGGACCGCGTTGATCCCGAATTACTTGAGCGAGTAGTTGAACTTGCCTCATGGTCGCCATCAGCCGGCAAAACGCAAGGCTGGCATTTTTTGGTTTTACAAGGAGCAGAAACGGCAAAGTTCTGGGATGTGACTTTGCCGCTTGAAAAACGCTCGTCGTTTAGATGGAAACACCTTGTCGATGCACCGATAATCGGGTTGGTTTTCGCCGATTCAAAAGCGTATATCGAGCGTTATAGCGAGCCAGATAAATCTTCGACTGGCTTAGGTGTTGATGAGTCGAAATGGCCAACTCCATATTGGACGGTTGATGCGTCATTCGCCACGATGGCGTTGTTGCTAGCGGCGCACGATGTTGGTCTGGGGACATTATTTTTTGGAGTCTTTTCTGGCGAGGATAAGTTGCGCGAAGTACTAAAAGTTCCAAAAGAGTTGCAACTTATTGGTGCAGTGGCGATGGGTTGGCCGCGTCAGCAATCTGCAGGCGACCGCGGCGCAAGTGCAAAACGACTTCGTCGCAAACCAAAACAGATTATTCACTTTAGTGAGTGGTAAAAACCGAATTAATTGAGGTTTGAACGCAACGCAGCATTCAATTCGGCAACGGTATTTGCCGGAGCGGAACAAACATAGTTCTGGCATACGAACGCGAGTCCTTGCGGGCGGTCTGTCCATAACGGCGAATCATATTTTTCGCCCCAGGCTGTCACTGCAGTCGGTAGCCATTGTCGTTGCACGCAACTGACAAGATCTGGGCGAGAGCCTGTGATAGCAATTTCGGTGATGCCGACGTTTTGTAGATGAATTGCATTTACTAAATTGCCGAACGCGCTCGGTGCACTTGCCGCAATTCTTGTGAACAATCGCAAAATATCCAAGCCCGCAGTCTTATATTTAGCAGAACCGGTCAACGCCGCAAGTCGCAACAACGAATTTGCAGCGACTGAATTAGCCGAGGGCGTGGCATTGTCAAGTAAATCTTTTTGGCGAACAACGAGTTGTTCTGCATCGTTGGCAATCGTGAACAATCCAAGGTTGGTGTCATCCCAGTAGTTCGCCAGCAGTTGGTCGGCAACATCGCAGGCGTTCTTAATCCAGACCGCTTTGCCTGTGGCTTCACCCAGCCGTGTAAATGCATCAATCAGATTTGCTAGATCAGTTGCAAGTGCGCGATGTCGTGCTTTGGGTTGACCAGCTTGTTGCCAACTGCGAAACCACCTACCCGATTGGTCGCGCAGTTCTTGCAACATGAATTCGCAGTTTCGTGTTGCGGCATCTAGCCAATCACCACGATCAAAAATCACCGCAGCCTCAATCAGAGACGATGACATCATTGCGTTCCATTCAGTCAAAACTTTGTCATCCAGCAGTGGCCAGGCCCGCTTTGAACGAGCATCTAAAAGTCGACTTCGAATCTCGTCGATCTTTGCAGGTCGTGCAAACTCGCCGCGATGGTTGAGTCGTGTCGGAATATTTGATCCTTCAAAGTTTCCTTCGGCGGTGATTTCATACCACTCAAGCGCATCGTCAACTAACTCTGCTGGCAAAATTTCACGAATTTGCGCCGCCGTAAAGACATAGAAATGCCCCTCATGCGAATGCCCGCTTTCGTCAAGCGAGTCGGCATCTTGTGCGCTGAAAAATCCACCCTGCTGATGCGATAAGTCGCGCAATATGTATTCAATTGTCTCTTCGACTACTTGCTTCCAGCGTGGCTCATTGAATGTGACTGCAGCATGCGTATAAACCCGCACCAGTAGAGCCTGGTCATAGAGCATCTTCTCGAAATGTGGAACTAGCCATTTCTCGTCGACGCTATAGCGCGAGAAGCCTCCGCCTAGATGGTCGTACATCCCGCCAGAAGCCATTGCATCCAAAGTTGTTGAAATGATGTTGCGCGTAACTGGACTTTCATCATTCAAATAACTTCGAACCAGTAGATCGAGGTTCATCGTGCTCGGAAACTTCGGCGCGCTGTTAAAGCCGCCCCAATTCGGATCAAAGGATTTGCCGAGATCTTTAACTGCTTGATGAAATAATTCGATCTTCGGCAAAGTCTCGTCGGGTGCAATCTGTGCGGTGCGTCCAAGTGCTTCGACCAAAGAAGAAATGTTGTTGTCAATGTCTGCTCGACGATTGTGCCATGCCTCGGTGATTGCATTCATCAATTGGATAAATGAGGGCTTCGGAAAATATGTTCCACCAAAAAACGGCAGACCATCTGGAGTCATAAATACCGTCATCGGCCAGCCACCGCGACCAGACATTGCTTGAACCGCATCCATATAGAGTGCGTCAATATCTGGACGCTCTTCTCGGTCAACTTTGATATTTACGAACATTTCATTCATCAAAGTTGCAGTTTCGAAATCTTCGAAGCATTCGTGGGCCATTACGTGGCACCAATGGCAAGCCGAATATCCGACCGATAGCAAAATCGGAACATTGCGTTGCTTGGCTAAATCAAAGGCTTGTTCACCCCAACTAAACCAGTCAACTGGATTGTCTTGATGTTGTCGAAGGTATGGGCTTGTTTCGCTTGCGAGTTGGTTGGGCATTTTAAATATTCGTCACTTCAACGACATCAATGATGACAGTGCTGGCTAGTTTCGGAAACTTAGCGACCGAAGAGACACTGATACGTATTTGGCATTTGCCGACCTGTTTAAACATGATTACTGAACCCTTTTTTAGTTCGCAAGGTCCAGAAATAATTCGCACGCTCGGTTTGCCGCGCGAAACACTTCTCACTAAGTCTTTTACGGCGATACTTGTGCCTGACTCAATTGCCGAAGATGATGTCCAAACTCCAGTGACGCGCATTGTCGAAGACGAAAATCGAATTTGTGGTGTTCCACCTACCGTAACCAAATCTCCTAGACGCAAAAATGAACCGAGGTCATTCAGTGTTGGCGTATAGGCGAGTTGTTGTGCCTGAGCAATAGCAACACAGTCAACAGGCACTGTCAGAGTTGCTTCACCAGGAGCAGCACATCGGTACCATTGCAGTCTTTCTGATTTTGGCAATTGCAAAGTGCTGGCAACAATTTCAACACCAATTCGGGCCATAGATGAAATAGATGAAAACGTCGGAAACGAAGTCTCGTTCGTCAAGTATCCAAGTGCCCTAAAAATTGCATAAACATTTACGAGACCCGCGCCAAAAACATCGTCTCGACCGGGTACGCCAATGTCGGTTGCGGTTGCCAGAATCACTTCGCGAACTTGGACAGCAGTCAGCGAAGGGTTTGCGGCAATGATCAATGCCGCTACGCCGCTGATAAATGCTGTGGCCATTGATGTGCCGTTCATTGTTAGATACGGTTCTGCAGAACTTACGCAGCTGCGCGTCGAGTCAATGCGAGCGCCGATTCTGACAGTCGAACAAATTCCGATACCAGGTGCTGCAATGTCGATGTAACTTCCTCGTTGCGTAAACGAAGGCGCTGTCATCGTTTGGTCTACTGCTGTAACTGCGAGTGTTAGATCGTTTCCTGCGGGATAAGTAGTTGCAGCGGTTGGACCTGCGTTTCCTGCGGCCGCTACAACCAAAACATTTCTTTCAGCGGCCAATCGGATGGCGCTTTGCAATGTTTCTGATTGGCCGATGCCACCCAGTGAAAGGTTGATTACGCGGGCACCACTTTCAATAGCGAACCGAATAGCAAGTGCCACATCGCTCTCTGAGCCGTCACCATTGCCGTCAAGCACTCGAATCGGAAGAATCTTCGCACGCGGAGCCACTCCCGCGATGCCGATGTCGTTGTTTGCCTGTGCTGCAATAATTCCGGCAACATGCGTGCCGTGCCCGATTGAGTCGACGTCATTTCCGCCTTCAAAAATTCGACCGCGAATAATTGAGCGACCAGGCAAAATATTTTGAATTAAATCGGCATTCGGTCCTGAACCTGAGTCGATTACAGCAACAATTACATTTTCGCCGGTTGAGACGCCCCAAACTTCGTTGGCGTAGATTATTTGTAGTCCCCATTGCGATTCGTATCCTGCATCGACGCCCATTGCCTCAACTTGCGCGAAAACTCGCGCATCTTGCTCGGTAGATGCTGTGATTGCTGGTGATGTTGCCGCCAGTGCAGGCGAACTTGCGAATAATACTGAAACCGAGATTGTGGCAGCGAACGAAATTTTCAATAAATTGTTTTTTTTCAATTACGCACCCATCGCGTGAAAGCCACCATCCACATGCACGATCTCCCCGGTTGTCGCAGGAAACCAGTCACTAAGCATTGCCACGCAACTACGAGCGACACAGTTCGAGTCGTTGACATTCCATCCAAGTGGTGCGCGCTCACCCCACACATCTTCAAACGATCCAAAAGTCGGGATTGACTTCGCCGCCATAGTGCGAATCGGGCCAGCGGCAATTAAGTTGCAACGAATTTGTTTTGCTCCGAGAGCCTTGGCCAAGTAACGATTAGTGCTCTCAAGTGCCGACTTTGCAACACCCATCCAGTTATAAGCGGGCCAAGCAACAGTGTTGTCAAAATCAAGACCAACGATTGAGCCGCCGTTCGTCATCAACGGAACAAAAGACTCGGCAAGTGTCTTCAACGAGTACGCCGATATTTGCATCGCCACCGAAACATCAGCCCAACTGGCCGACATAAAATCGTCGCCAAGACATGCAGCCGGTGCAAAACCTATTGAGTGCAACACGCCATCTACAACTCCAAGGTGTTGTTTGACTTCGTCGCGGGCGCTTTGTGTGTGTGCATCTACGGTTACGTCGAACTCAACAACTGGTGCTGGCTTTACTAACTTCCGGGCAGTGCGTTGGGTAATCGACAAGCCTCGACCGGCACCAGTTAAAACGACATTTGCTCCCTCTTGCTGAGCGAGTTGTGCGACGCCGAAGGCCAATGAAGCATCAGTAAGCACCCCAGTTACAACAATATTTTTTCCATCCAGAATTCCCATTGGTCAAACGGTAGTTGATTTGTGAGCAGTTTCGATGAGTCTGTGCAATCAATCTTTAAAACATACGACGCTTTTATGGTTCGCTAGCTAGACAACGAACTAGATAGCGTTGCGTGTCATGCGGATTGGAATTCTTGGTGGAACAGGCCCCGCGGGAAGCGCCCTCGGCTTGCGCTTGGCTTCAGTGGGTTACGAAGTTGTTCTCGGGTCGCGAGATGCGCAGCGGGCGTCGTCAATCTGTGCCGATCTTGCGCGCAAATGGCCTAGTTTTAAATTGAATTTAAGTGGCGGTGACAATCACGCTGCAGCGAATTGTGAACTCATCGTGATTGCAACTCCGTGGGATTCAGCGGCAGCGATAGTTAACGACCACACAAAAGATTTAGTCGGCAAAATAGTTGTGACGATGGCCAACGCTCTGGTTCGTGTCGGAAAAGAATTTCAACCACTTGTTCCACCGCGCGGAAGTATCGCAGCTCACATTCAAGCGGAGATTCCGTTGTCGCGAGTGGTTGCGGCATTCCAACACTTGCCAGCCACTGAACTCGGAAATTTATCGCACGAAGTTGATAGCGATGTTTTGATTTGTTCCGATGACCCGACTGCAACTGCAGTGATCTGCGAGATGGTTGCAAAGATTCCTGGTTGTAGACCGCTTAATGCCGGCACTCTTTCAAATGCGTTGGCGATTGAAGCCTTTACCGCCGTGTTGTTGCAATTGAATGTTCGCTACAAAACGCGCGTTGCACCTCGCCTCACCGGCATTCCTGATCGTGGTGATGCTGGGTGACGATGAAACTATATGACACCACTCAACGCAGTGTCATAGATTTCACGCCAGGTAAACAAGTTTTGATGTATACATGTGGCATCACGCCATATGACGCGACGCACATTGGCCATGCCTTCACATTTATTAGCTACGATATTTTGCAGCGCCGTTTAATTGACAAAGGACACACCGTCAAGTGCGTGCGCAACGTAACTGACGTAGACGACCCGCTGTTTGCCAAGGCGCGCGAACTTGGAGTGCACTATTTAGATCTCGCAGCAGGAGAAGAAGCGAGATTTGATGCAGACATGAAAGCACTAAACGCTCTTGAGATCTTCAGCAAACCTCGCGCGTCTTCGGCAATCCCAGATATTCGTGGGTTCATTGGAATGGTATTAGATCGCGGTTTTGCTTATCAGGCGGGTGACAGCGTTTATTTCGATGTAACTAAGTTTGAATCATTTGGGAGTGTTTCAAATTACGACAACGGGACGATGTTGCGTCTTGCTGCCGAACGAGGTGGACAAATTGAAGATCCACATAAGCGCAACCCTCTTGATTTTGTTTTGTGGCAACCCTCAGCAAGCGACGAACCAAGCTGGGACACGATGTGGGGTCCAGGTCGACCAGGCTGGCACATTGAATGTTCGGCACTTGCGTTGCGTGAACTTGGCACAACAATTGATCTGCACGGTGGTGGCAGCGATTTAATTTTCCCGCACCACGAGTGTGAGCGAGCACAATCTGAAGCCGCAACAGGTGAGCAGTTTGTCAAACATTGGATGCATGTCGCAATGGTTTTTATGGACGGGACAAAAATGTCCAAGAGTTTGGGAAATCTTGAATTCGTCGATCATTTGCGCAAGATTTATGACCCTCGAGCAATTCGCTTGGCGCTGATAATTAATCATTATCGAAAAGAATGGCAATGGGATTCTTCGGCAATGCCGGCAGCCCTGGCTCGGCTCGATGCTTGGTCAAATGCAAAGAACGGCGACGGGTCAGCGGGGCTCGCCGAGGTTCGTTCGGCTCTTGATGCCGACTTAGATGTTCCGAGTGCGATCGCGGTTCTTGATGCGGCTGTTGCTTCTGGGCACAGCGTCACGGCCTCGGCAAAACTTTTGGGAGTCGAGATTGAATAAGTTAAGTTAAGAATCATGTCATTATTCAAGCGAAACTCTAAAACTAGTTTTGATCCGCTGAAGTTTGCTGGAGCAACAAAGTTTCAGACACGGTTCCGGCCGTTCGTCAGGTTCTTCGTCAATAGGTTTTGTAAATTTACGCTGATTGGGTTTGATCAGATTCCTAATTCGGGACCGGCGATTTTATGTGCGAACCATATAAGTTTTCTTGATTCAGTATTTTTGCTGACACATTCTCCACGCAACATGTCAGTGGTTGGCAAGAGCGAATATATGGACTCATGGAAAACGCGTTGGCTTTTTACGAAAATTGGGATGATCCCGTTGGATCGAAGCGGAGGAGACAGTGCAACTTCGGCGATGGTGGCAGTTGAAGCTGTTTTAGCGCGAGGCGAATTGTTCGGAATATTTCCTGAGGGCACCCGCAGTCGGGACGGCAAACTTTATAAAGGTCGCACTGGCGCGGCAAGATTGGCACTTAAGTTTGGTTGTCCGATTTTTCCGGTTGGGATAACCGGCACGAGTGAGATCATGGCGCCTGACACGGTCATGCCAAAATTCGGCAAGAGTTGCACTATTGAGATCGGTCAACCAATTGATACTCGCAAATACATGTCGCGTATTGATGACTCAGCAGTGTTGCGAGAATTAACCGACGAGGTGATGAAAAAAATTCAAGCACTAACTAACCAAGAGTACCTATACGACTACGCACCCAAGAGAAGTAGCGCAAATCGAACCCACATCTAGAACCGTCGCAATCTAGACTTATATTTATGCCTAATTCCAATGCCACGATTACTGTGCGTCTTCCGGACGACTCAACTCGAGAAATTGCGGTTGGTGCTACTGGTTTAGACCTGGCAACTTCAATCGGAAAACGACTCGGTCAAGCCGCAATCGCCACGATCGTTGACGGCATTGAAACCGATTTGGGTGTCGCGCTAACTGACGGTGCAAAAGTTTCAATTATTACGGTTGATTCGGACGCTGGTCGTCATGTGTTGCGACACTCAACTGCGCATGTCTTGGCGCAAGCGGTGGTGCAATTGTTTCAAGGCGCAAAGTTTTCAATCGGTCCTGCAATTGAAGACGGTTTTTATTACGACTTTGAGTTGATGGGTGGCAAGACATTTAGTGATGACGATTTGTCGTTGATCCAACAGCGGATGCAAGAAATCGTCGCCGCAGACCAACCCTTCGTTCGGTCCGAAATGTCAGCCAAAGAAGCGTTGAAGTTATTTGCCGATCAGCCATATAAATGTGAAATCATTGAACGGGTAACCCAAGGCGATGCAGATTCAAGTGACGCTGGTGAAGCCGGTAGCGCCGATGCTGTAAGCGTCTATCGCAACACACAAACTTTTGTCGATCTTTGTCGTGGACCACATGTTCCGTCCACGAGTCGTCTCGGACATTTTGCGCTAATGAAAGTTGCCGGAGCATATTGGCGCGGCAATGAAAAGGGTCCAATGTTGCAACGAATCTACGGCACAGCATGGGAGTCAAAAGCCGCACTCGCCGAACATTTGAACCGTCTTGAAGAAGCCGAGAAGCGTGATCACCGTCGATTAGCAGTTGAAATGGATCTACTCTCTTTTCCGCAAGAACTTGGTGGCGGACTTGCTGTATGGCATCCGAAGGGCGGCATCGTTCGAAAGTTGATGGAAGATTACAGTCGTGAGCGTCATCAAAACGGTGGCTATAAGTTTGTGTTTACCCCGCATCTTGCAAATGCCCATTTGTTTGAAACTTCTGGACACTTGCAGTTCTACAAAGATGGCATGTATCCGCCAATGGAGATGGACAACGGCACTTATTATCCAAAGCCGATGAATTGCCCAATGCATTGTTTGATTTATCGTGATCGTCAACGAAGTTATCGCGAGTTGCCACTGCGCCTGTTTGAACTCGGCACTGTCTATCGGTACGAGCGCGCCGGAACTTTGCACGGCTTACTGCGAATTAGGGGCTTTACCCAAGATGACAGTCATATTTTTTGTACCGAAGAGCAGATGGCAGACGAGATCGCTTCGCTTTTAGATTTCGTTTTGAGTGTGTTGCGCAGATTTGGATTCAATGATTTTGATTTCAAACTCAGCACACGTAATCCAGAAAAATCAGTCGGGTCCGATGAAATTTGGGAAAAGGCCACTGCGGCTTTAAACGAAGCCTTGAATCGACACGGTTTGAAGTATTCGGTCTCACCTGGCGATGCTGCTTTCTACGGACCAAAGATTGACATTGATGTGCGCGACGCGATCGGTCGAAAGTGGCAACTAAGCACAATTCAATGTGACTTTAATCTGCCAGAAAGATTCGGTCTTGAATATATTGCGACCGATAACGCACGAAAGCGTCCGATCATGTTGCATCGTGCGTTATTCGGATCAATTGAACGTTTTTTCGGAGTTTTGCTCGAGCACTACGGTGGGGCATTTCCGACTTGGTTGGCGCCAACTCAGGTTCGGGTTTTGGCCGTTGCGTCAGCGCATGAGAGTTATGCAACTCAAGTAACCGAGTCGCTGACGAAGTTGGGTTATCGAGTTGACCAATTAGTTGCTGATGAACAGTTGGGCAAA
Source organism: Ferrithrix thermotolerans DSM 19514 (assembly GCA_945885515.1). Taxonomy (GTDB): domain Bacteria; phylum Actinomycetota; class Acidimicrobiia; order Acidimicrobiales; family Ilumatobacteraceae; genus BACL27. The sequence continues at coordinate 11,451 of CAMCZA010000003.1, forward strand.
CGCATTCGTGCATCAAAACTAGAACGCATACCTTATGTATTGGTTGTTGGTGACGATGACGTTGCTAATGCAACTGTTGGTGTTAACCCACGAGGCGGCGAAGTGCGTCGCGATGTGTCATTGAATGATTTTGTCGCAGAGTTGTCTCGCGACGTAAACCAAGAAGCAAAAGTTTGAACTGATGTTGAGTTGCGAAACCGGTGTGCGTACGAAATGTTAGAAAGAATCTGGAATGGCTGGCGGGCAAATTATGTGATGCACGGTCAAGATTCAAAGAGCACTTCGGATGCGTCAATTTTCACGCAGATTCTAAAAAGTGATCTCAGCGATGAACAGAGTTACATTGTTTTTCGTGGCAAGACCGTGTTCGTGATTATGAATGCATTTCCTTACACATCTGGTCACCTGCTCGTCGTGCCCTATCGCGAGGTTGCAGAACTTGAGAACTTGAGCGCAGATGAGACCACTGAACTTTGGGCAACTGTGACCGATGCGGTCACTGCAATGAAATCGGTCTATTCACCAGAGGCATTGAATATCGGTTTGAATCTTGGTGCGGCTGCTGGTGGCAGCATCTCGCAACACTTGCATGTGCACATCGTGGCAAGGTGGTCAGGCGATACGAACTTCATGGTCACAACAGCAAACACCAAAATTTTGCCTGAAGCGCTTGATGTGAGCGCGTCTAGAATTAAAGCAGCATGGAAGACCGAAAAAAAGTTATGACCGATTCATCCGGCGAAATTCGAGACACGCTTCCCGATGACTTAAATGTGTCCGCATTTGTCGGACCATATATGTTTCCGGACAACAGTCGAAGGCGAATTCCGGCGATTTTGTATCTGGCGATCTCTTTGGGTTGTTTCGCGTTGTGGTTTACACAACACACGAATGAAAACGGTCTCGTCAGTGATGGGTTTCTCGGCGCTGCAATATTGCTCAGTGTGGTTGGTGCGTATTCGTTGTCGTCATCTTGGCGAATGACTATCGACGAAAAACTGGCGCTAATTCATGCGACTCGCGCCGTTGATTTTGCGGTCGGCCATGCATCAGCACAACAGGTTTGGCGAGGCTTCCGTAGCCGTCCGACTTGGAGAGTTTTCTGTTACAGCGAACAAGAGCCTCCGTTGCAGCGAGGCCTTGTGTTGATAGATGCAATTGATGGTCGTGTTGTTGAGTGTCTTGTCGAGTCAAACCCCGACAGTTAGACTTGACCAATGTTTGACGGAAGATTTCGCCAGCAAGTTGAACGCGTAGTTCACCCAATCGGGCAACTCTTGCGTCGCACGAGACTTTCGCCCGATCACTTGACAGTTCTCGGGCTAGTAGTTGCCTGCATCGCGGCAGTGGTTATTGCAATCGGTGAATTACAAGTTGGTCTGTTGCTTGTGATCTGTGCGGCACTGCCAGATTTGTTTGACGGAGCGTTGGCTAAAGCATCAAATCAGAGCAGTCAGCGTGGGGCCTTTTTTGATTCAACAATTGATCGCGTAACTGACGCCGTATTGCTGGGTGGCGTTGCATGGTTTCTAGGTTCTCAAAGGGGAGCACACGCCGCAGTTCTTCCGTTTGCGGTGATGGCTGTGTCATCTTTAATTTCGTATCAGCGAGCCAAGGCCGAATCACTAGGTCTAACTGCCAAGGGCGGTTTAATGGAGCGTGCCGAGCGAATCATTTTATTGTGTGTCGGATTGTTGTTTGACGCTTTGCTGTTCTGGACAATGTGGTTGATGCTCGTGTTGGTCACGATCACCGCTGTTCAACGATTCATCAAAGTTTGGAAACAGGCTGCTGTCGCTCCGGCGACTGCAGAGCGCGTTGCCTTGAGGCAATCTCGCCGTGCGTCTCGGCGCGCCCAGCGTGCCGATAGGCGATTGCGTCTGTCGCGCGGTCGCTTGATGAAGTGAAGTCGGCCCCTCACAAAACAGGCTCAGACTTACTAATAATTTTTGGTTATCGCTTTGTAACAATATTGACGAGGCTGATTCCATCTTTTGTTGTTTCGATGCTTGCGTCAGTATTGGTGCCGTTAATTTCGGTAATGATGCGAAAGCAACGTCCAATTGTTTCGCATCACCTGCAACGCCTGCAACCCGGGTTGCGTGGCAGAGAGCTTCGTCGTGCCGTGCAGAAGTCTTATCAGAGTTACGCCCGCTATTACATTGAAACTTTTCGCCTGCCAGCGCTCAATGCAAAAAAAATTCAAGCAGGAGTTGAAATTACCGGGTTTGAACATATTCAAAGCGGCTTGGCGCGTGGCAAAGGTGTGATCTTGGCTCTACCGCACTTGGGCGGTTGGGAGTGGTCAGGTAGATGGTTAATCCAACAAGGTCATCAACTCAATGCGGTAGTTGAAAAACTCGAGTCTCGCGAGTTGTTCGAGATGTTTACAAATTTACGAAAAAGTTACGGCGTCACGGTTATTGCGTTGGACGATCAGGCTGGTGTCGCAGTTCAAAATGCACTTGCCAAAAATGAGATTGTTGCGTTGTTGGCAGACCGTGATATCGCAAGAACGGGTATCGAAGTTGAGTTCTTCGGCGAGAAGACAACGATTCCTGCAGGCCCAGCATTTTTTGCCCTAAGAACTGGCGCGGCGCTTGTACCACTTGCAACTTATTTCACGAATCGACTTGACGGCCATGCGACCGTCGTGCGACCTGAAATTGTCGTCGAACGACTTGGCACATTGCGACAGGACATGAATCGAGTTGCTCAAAGTCTTGCCAATGAACTTGAATTTTTGATTCGTCGGGAGCCTATTCAATGGCATCTGTTTCAGCCGAACTGGCCGAGCGATCCCGGTTTTAACTAATTATTTATACGCATCAAACAGTTCACTGACGGCCTTTGCCTGACCGCCCGAAGTTGATGACATCACAGCAATCGGCAGTACCCCAGATTGCGACCACTTCCAAAGTGCTTCGCGCACCGTGTCGCTGTCACCAGAAATCGTGCAATCGCTCAACCATTGTGTATCCATCGCCGCGATTATTTCCGCCGACCGAGTTTCTTTGTTTGGTGAGTCAAGAATTTTTTCAAACGCGTCAATTTGTTCGTCATAGCCACATGATCGCCAATAGTTTCGATAATTAGGCAACGACACATAGCCAACGAGAGTCTTGCGGTGAATCTCGTGGGCCGCGCCAAGGTCAGTGCTGATGACTGTTGGCACCATGTTGGCGAAAAACATCTCTGCTCTTCGTTGAGGTGCGACTCGAGTCAATTGCGAAGAGATATTGCTCAGGGCTGCGTTTGCCCAAATCGCACCCTGTGATATTTCGGTAGTCAGGTCAAGCATCTTGTCGCGAAGTGCTGCGAGGTAAATCGGTGGAAGTTCTCCGGAGAATCGTTCTTGGTTTCGCATTGTCTGCACATAATTTCGAATATCGGCTAGTGGCGTTGCAGTTGTTGCGCCAAGTCGGCTGATTACGGGCCCATGACTGACGCCGAGTCCGAGACTGAATCGAGAATTTGAAATCTCAAAAATGTGAGCGGCAGTATTTGCCATTTCAATTGCGTGACTGTAATAAATAGGTTGAATCGATGTCCAAAATTTAATTGTTTTCGTCTCATGGGCGAGCGAAGTACAAAACCCCATTGCTGCGCCGAGACTAGGGCAGGCGATGCCGGCGAATCCAAATTTTTCAGCCTGTTGAGCAAGGTCAAGCACCGCCGATCTCTTTTTCGCGGTTGCAACCAGCGAGATTGCTGGTCGAAATGATTCGGCCGTGGCTGTGTTCGTATTTAAATTCGTGTTGTTACTCATTGTCATAAGTTAGTTGCTAGGTAAGAGCGATGCTGTTTGGTAACCGCTGTCGTATCTGTTGGTAGAGGTCGTACCGTATACGTCATGAATACTGCTGATGATTTAAATCAAGTCAAAAGCAGCAGATACACCCGTAAAAAAATGTTACGGATCGGTTTGGTCTGTCCTTATAGTTTGACGATTCCAGGCGGGGTACAGGCTCAAGTTTTGGGTTTGGCGCGAGAGTTGCGCCGCATGGGTCACGAGGCAAGAGTGCTTGGCCCATGTGATGGTCCACCTCCCGAGCCTTTTGTGACACCACTTGGCAATAGCCTGCCGACTGCTGCCAACGGTTCGACGGCTCCACTTGCGCCAGACCCGTCGGCTGCGTTGCGAACTGTCCGCGCGATCAACGACGAGGCTTTTGATATTTTGCATCTGCACGAGCCGATCGCACCCGGACCACCGATGACTGCGTTGTTGCTGCGGTTGGCACCAATGGTCGGCACCTTTCATGCGGCAGGTGACATCGCGTGGTATGGACGAGTCAACAAAGGTGTTAATTGGCTGGCGAGTCATCTTGACGTCAGAGTTGCAGTCTCTGCACAAGCAAGAGAACTCGCGCATCGATATCTAGGCGGAGAGTACGAAATTTTATTCAATGGAATTGAAAGCGAAATGTATGCGCGACCAAATATCAAGCGCGATGTGGGCAAGATTATTTTCTTTTGTGGTCGCTATGAACCAAGGAAGGGTCTGGCAGAACTGTTGGAGGCTTTCGCCAAACTTGAAGATGACACAAAGTTATGGATCGCATCAGATGGCGACGGAATCTCATTGTTGAAAGCAAAATATGCGCACGATACTCGTATCTCGTGGTTAGGAAGAATTACCGATGAAGACAAAATTAATCGGCTCGCACAGTGCTCTGTGTTTTGTGCACCCTCGCTGCATAGTGAATCATTTGGAATAGTCGTTTTAGAGGCAATGGCTTCTGGCGCTCCAGTAGTTGCTAGTTCGCTTGAGGGATACCGCAATGTCGGCACACATGATGTGAATGCTTGGTTAGTTGAACCCGGTGATATCAACGAACTTGCAGAAGGATTAGCGCGTGTGCTGAGCGACAAAATACTGGCGAAAAAATTAAGTGATGGCGGTCTAATTCGAGCAAGCGAACTCTCAATGCATCGACTCGCCGAAATTTATGTTGAGATGTATCACACAGTTCTAGAGCGTGAACAATATGACCCAGACCCTCACCCAAAAAGTCGGGTTGTGCGTCTGTTCTCGGATCGTGTTCTGCGAAAAAATCCTCATTGATAGATATCGCAGTAGACTTTGGCGACGAAGTCTATTGTGATAAATGGAGGTTGTAATGGGTGAACTGATCGGTTTTGCCGTGTTGATCGTTGTGCTGGTCGCGCTTGTAATTATCTACAACTCGCTTGTACAGCGTCGTAATCAGGTCAAGAATGCATGGGCACAAATTGATGTTCAGTTAAAGCGACGCATTGAACTAATCCCAAATCTTGTAGAGACTGTTAAGGGATACGCAGATTTTGAGCAAAAGACTTTGCAACAAGTGATCACAGCGCGCAACTCGGCGATGAGCGCACCAAGCACAGCAACGGGTCAAGCAACAGCAGATAATGCGTTATCTGGTGCGTTGCGACAATTTTTCGCCTTGTCTGAGGCTTACCCAGACCTCAAAGCCAATGCGAGTTTTTTGAACTTACAAGAAGAATTAAGCAACACCGAGAGCCGTATTGCCTATGCCCGACAATTTTATAATGATGCGGTTTTGGCATATAACAATGCAATTGCGACTTTTCCAAGCGTTGTGCTTGCCTCCATCTTCAAATTCTCCGAGAGTGATTCGTTTGCTGCTTCTGATTCAGAAAAAATTGTGCCTAAGGTGCAGTTCTAGAAACTCGGGTCACAGATGTATGACTTAATTGCCTCGAATAAGCGACGCTCTGTCTTTTTGCTGATCGGTTTTGCATTGCTGCTCGTAGTAGTTGGTATGGCTGTGGGTGCGTTGCTCGGCAACCCTGTATTTTCGGTAACGGTTGCACTAATAATTGCGGGAACAATGTCGATTGTTTCATATTGGAAATCAGACACGATCGCCTTGACCGTCAGTCGCGCAAAACCTGCCGACGAAGTTGAATACAAGCGTTTGCACAATCTCGTTGAGGGTTTGTGCATTGCCAGTGGTTTACCAAAACCACGCCTCTATGTGATTGATGATCCTGCTCCAAACGCATTTGCGACTGGTAGAAATCCAAAGCACGCGGCAGTTGCTGTGACTTCGGGTTTGCTTGAGAAACTTGACCGCGTCGAACTTGAAGGTGTTTTGGCTCACGAACTTTCACACATTCGCAACTACGACATTTTGGTGGCAACTCTTGCAGTAACTCTCGTCGGTTCAATTGCGTTGCTCACCGATATCGCGATCCGCATGATGTGGTGGAACGGCGGGCGAGTCAGTCGCCAAAATGATCGGCAAAACTCATCTAATCCGCTTGCGTTCGTTGGGTTTGCTCTTTTGATTATTGCCCCGTTGGTTGCTCGAATGATGCAGGCAACGATTAGTCGTCGTCGCGAAACGCTCGCAGATGTATCGGCGTGCCAGATAACCAGATACCCACCAGGCTTGATCTCTGCGCTCGAAAAACTTCAGGCAGACAGCACCGTGACCCACTCGGCGAGCATGGCAACGGCCCATATGTGGATTGAGCAACCTTTATCTGGGGTCAATGACGGGGGCAGGCTTGGTGGGTTTCATAAACTGTTTAATACCCACCCACCGCTATCTGAACGAATTGCACTTTTAAGGGAGATGTAAAATGATCAAAATTAAGAAAACCAAACTTGCCACTGTTGGATTAATTGCGTGTGGCTTGATCGTTGCGAGTTGTGGCGGCAAGTCCGAGCCATCAGCAACTTTGCCTTTAGAACCAGTAATTGAAACGACAATTCCTGAGACGACAACCACGACAACAATTCCAGTGGTTCGAAACCCATTGACTGGTGCGCCTGCAGCAGATGAATCAATTCTTAATCGTCCGGCACTTGTCGTCAAGATCGATAATCATCCACGAGCCCGTCCACAATGGGGGCTGAATCAAGCGGATATTGTTTTCGAAGAGAATGTCGAGCAACTAACTCGTTTCGCCGCCGTGTTTCATTCGCAAGGCAGTGACCCAGTTGGGCCAATTCGCAGTGGTCGCCAACAAGACATCGATCTTCTCGGCTCGTTCAATCGTCCGCTGTTTGCATGGAGTGGTGGAAACCAAAAGGTGACTTCGGCGATTCGCAAGTCATGGCTTGTTGACTTGAGTCATTCGGTCGCCAACGAAAAGGGTGGGTATCGTCGCGAGTCAAGTCGCAATGCGCCGCACAATCTAGTTGCAGAAACTACAAAACTTTGGACCCTCGCTCCTGCTGATGCACAGCCACCGGTGCCTCAATTTGAATATCGTGCAGAGAATGAGGCCGTAACAACTGCCTCAATCGCAGCAGCGGCAGTAAAAATCTCGATGGATGGTGTTGATGTGATGTGGGAGTGGAGTCCAGACCTATTGACATTCCTCCGGTCCCAAGATGACAAACCGCATGTTGACATGCAAGATGTGCGAATCAACGCACAAAATGTCGTCGTAATATCGGTTGTTTATACAAGGAGTGGCTCTAGCCCAGTGGCAAAATCAGTTGGTAGTGGTGAAGTATGGATATACACCGCCGGCGTGTTGGTGCAAGGTAGCTGGGAGCGACCTGATCCAGAGTTGCCGTTTATCTTCAAAGACGTCAAAGGTGAGATTATTAAGTTAACGCCCGGTCGCACTTGGGTTGAAGTGATTCGTGCCAAGTCTGCTGCAAACATTGCTCCAGGTGAGGATATGAAAAAAGTCAAGTACCCCTGATCTAAAGAGTCGTTGGTTCGTTGTGTACGCTGAAATAATCCCGACGATAGAGGTTTGAACATGGCAAAAACTGAATCAAATAAAACTGGGTCAATGGTTGTAAAACGCGGTCTGGCAGAAATGCTTAAGGGCGGCGTGATCATGGATGTTGTTAATGCCGATCAAGCAAAGATTGCCGAAGACTCGGGTGCCTGCGCAGTCATGGCTCTTGAACGAGTGCCGGCAGATATTCGTCGCGATGGTGGAGTTGCTCGGATGAGCGACCCGGAGATGATTGAAAAAATTCAAGCAGTTGTCTCCATTCCGGTAATGGCAAAAGCACGCATTGGACATTTTGTTGAAGCCCAAGTTCTTGAATCGCTTGGCGTCGACTTTATTGATGAAAGCGAAGTTCTTACCCCCGCTGATGAATCACATCACATTGACAAGTTTGCATTTCAGCCGCCATTCGTGTGCGGCGCGACAAACCTTGGCGAGGCGTTGCGTCGCATTAGTGAAGGTGCTGCGTTGATTCGTTCAAAAGGCGAAGCAGGCACAGGCAACATCGTTGAAGCCGTGCGCCACCTTAGATCAATCATTGGTGATATTCGTAAAATTACACAGGCCGACTCGGCTGAGTTGTTTGAATGGGCCAAGCGCCTTCAAGCACCATTGCCATTAGTGCAAGAAATTGCTGAAACTGGCTGGCTGCAAGTGCCTTTGTTTTGTGCCGGCGGAATAGCCACACCGAGCGATGCAGCTCTCGCGATGCAACTTGGTGCAGAGGCAGTTTTTGTTGGATCAGGAATATTCAAGAGCGATGATCCTGCTCCACGAGCCAGGTCAATTGTTGAAGCGACGACACATTTTAGAGATGCCGCAATAATTGCAAAAGTGAGTCGCAACTTGGGTGCACCGATGACTGGTATCGGAATGGACAACATCGAACAACGCTTCGCTGAGCGTGGTTGGTGAACGAAGCGAGGCCTCCTGGTGGTCGCTCGTTCGAAAAAAAGTAAATCAGAATTAACGATTGGTGTTTTAGCCCTGCAAGGGGCGTTTAGCAGCCACGAAGCGGTATTAAATAAAATTGGAGTTAGTTCGCGACAAGTTCGCACCCCCCAAGATCTCGACGTCGTAGATGCACTTGTGATGCCTGGTGGCGAATCAACAACGATGTCGCAGTTGCTTGAGTCAGCAGATTTATTTGAGCCGATCAATGCGCGCATCAAAAACCGAATGCCTGTTTTTGGTACTTGTGCAGGAATGATTTTATTGGCAAAGACGATTATCGACGGTCGCGATGATCAGTTGTCTTTTAATGCGATCGACATAGATGTTCAGCGCAATGCCTATGGGCGACAAATCGATAGTTTTGAGGCAGAAATTGAGATAGACGCGCCTGGCGGCAGTTTTCATGGTGTGTTTATCCGCGCCCCGCGAATAGTTTCGCTTGGGTCAGGTGTTACGCCTTTGGCATATTGTGGAGATGATGTAGTGCTGGCGCAGCAAGACAAAGTTTTGGTGGCTTCATTTCATCCAGAACTAGCAAACGATATTCGACTTCATGAATTATTTTTGGAAGGGGTTTAACAAATGTCTGGTCACTCTAAATGGGCAACGATCAAACACAAAAAAGCGGCAATCGACAAAGTGCGCGGCAAAACATTCGCTAAATTATCGCGACTCTTAGAAGTTGCTGCACGCGAAGGTGGCGGAGATGTTTCTGTAAACGCTGCACTACGAACAGTTGTGTCAAAGGCAAAAGCTGCGCAAATGACCAACGATGCAATTGAGCGCGCGATCAAACGTGGCATGGGCGAAACCGACGGAAAAGTTTACGAATCAGTTACCTACGAGGCTTACGCTCCAGGTGGAGTTGCAATGTTGATCGACATTCTCACCGATAATCGCAATCGCACGGCCGCCGATGTTCGAATAATTTTTTCGAAACAGGGCGGGTCAATGGCGTCGCCTGGTGCTGTGGGTTGGCAATTTTCGCGCAAAGGCGTGATCTTGGTTGCCAAGACTGTCAGCGAAGATGATTTGATGTTGGTTGGTCTTGATCACGGATTAGAAGACATCACCGCGGATGAAGATATGTGGCATGTAACTTGCGACCCGAGTCAGGTCTGGGATCTCAAAACATCTCTCGAAGCGGCAAAAATCGTTGTTAATTCGGCGACCACTACGATGCTTTCGGCTAACACAGTCGAAGTAAAAGACCCAGATGCGGCCAAAGCGATTCTCAAAATTATGCATGAACTCGACGACAATGACGATGTTCAAGATGTTTACGCCAATTTTGATATTTCAGAAAAACTAATGCAGGAAGTTGGATAATCATGTCAAAGTCAGAAATTGTTGTTGGAAGTCAAGCACCAGAGTTCACACTGCCGAATCAAGATGGCAATGACATCTCGTTGTCGCAGTATCGTGGCAAAACGGTCGTGCTTGTGTTCTATCCGGCCGATGATTCACTTGTGTGTACCAAACAACTTTGTTCGTATAACAACGAGCTCACACAATTCACCGACCTCAATGCGCAGGTGTTGGCGATTTCTCAACAAGATGTTGATCACCATCAAAAATTCTCGAGCAAACATAACTTCAAGTTCCCGTTGTTGGCCGACACCAAAAAAGATGTACTGGCTGCATATGGAGTTCTTGGATTTTTGAACTTGCCAAGACGCAGTGTTTTTGTTATTAACCCCAACGGAATCGTCAGTTATGTGCACAGGGCCATTGTCGGGGTGTCGTATCGACCGGTCGCCGAATTAGTTGAGGCAATCGCCGAAGCCCAAGCAGGCGCCCACTAGGCTTGAACATATGTTCGCCCAGTCAGCTGACACCATAAATCTGACAGGTGAGCCCAAGACTTCAGTCGTTCTCGGAATAGACCCTGGTTTAACTCGCTGCGGTTATGCGGTTTTAGAGGTTCGAGGAGCAACTGAGATAGCGATGCGTGCGCTTGGTGTTTTGCGAACGAGTCCAGACCAACCATTGCCTCAGCGACTCGCCGAACTGAGCCTAGAAATAGATGAACTTCTTGACGAATATCTGCCGTCTGTTGTTGCAGTTGAACATATCTTTTTTCAATCGAATGTGCGCACGGCGATGAGTGTTGGTCAAGTTAGTGGGTTGGCCCTAAGTGCTGCTGCGCGACGCGGATTGCAAGTTGCGCAGTACACGCCGAACCAGGTCAAACTTGCACTCACTGGTTGGGGAGCAGCCGACAAAGCGCAGGTGCAAAAAATGGTGAAGCAACGACTTGGGCTCAACACAATTCCAAAACCTGCCGACGCTGCCGATGCTGCGGCGATCGCGTTATGTCATATTGCGTCTAGCCCGCTCGAACAAAAAATCAATAGCGCGAAAGCAAAGTCAGCATGATTGGTTCATTGCGCGGCACGGTGCTTGAGCGCACCAGCGATTCGACAGTGTTAATAGAGACAAACGGCATCGGATATTTTGTTCATGTCACACCAAGAACACTTGGAGAACTTGAACCCACGACAACGGCATTCGTTTATATTCATCACCATGTTCGAGAAGATGCACAAACTCTCTATGGCTTTCTTGACCGCGACGAGCGTCGTTGTTTTGAAATTCTGATTGCGACCCATGGTGTTGGGCCGACAATGGCAATGATGATCTTGGCGACGCATTCGCCCCGTGCTTTAGTTGACATAGTTGCAGGCTCTGATATTGCTGCATTAACACTCGTTTCGGGTGTCGGCAAAAAAACTGCCGAGCGATTGTTGATTGAACTAAAAAATCGACTTCACCTAAACATCTTGGATGGGAACAACACGATTAATAGTCCTTCAAGCGTTGGCGATGTGCGGGATGCACTTTCCGGTTTGGGTTATTCAACCGAAGAGATTCGCGATGTTCTACGAGAAATTTCTGTAAGTAATGATTCTGAGTCGATGTTGCGCGAGGCTCTAAATATGTTGGGTGCTCGTCGTGCGTGAAGAATTCACTGATCCGTCATTAACCAACGACCCTAGTGATCATGACGACATTGGGTTGCGACCCAAGGCGTTAGATGATTTCGTTGGTCAACGCGAGTTGAAAGAGCATCTCGGCATCGTGCTTGAAGCGGCGCGAAAGAGAGAACAATCAGCCGATCATATTTTGTTGGCTGGGCCACCAGGTTTAGGCAAAACCACAATGGCCGGCATCGTGGCAAGCGAAATGAATGCCAAGATTCACATCACTTCTGGCCCTGCCCTCGAGCGCGCAGGAGATTTGGCTGCAATTCTGACGAAACTTGATGTCAACGATGTTTTGTTTATTGATGAGATCCATCGGCTGTCGCGCCAAGTTGAAGAGATTCTGTATCCAGCAATGGAAGATTTTCAAATAGATATTGTCGTCGGTAAAGGCGCATCGGCGTCGTCAATTCGTCTGACTTTGCCTAGGTTTACTTTGATCGGAGCCACGACTCGCACCGGAATGATTACCGGTCCTTTGCGCGACCGGTTCGGTCTCGTTGCTCGACTTGATTTTTATGAAGTTGATGAACTTGAGTTGATCGTTCAACGCACCGCACGAATTTTAAATGTGCCGATCGACGGTGCTGGTGCCCAAGAGATTGCTCGCCGTTCGCGCGGAACCCCGCGAATTGCTAACCGTCTCTTGCGTCGGGTACGAGACCATGCTGAAGTTCGTGGTGATGGAAAAGTAACCAAAGTCAGTGCGCGTCAAGCACTCGAAGTTTTTGGTGTCGATGATTTGGGTCTTGACAAAGTTGACCGAGCGATTTTGTCTGCTCTGTGCCGACAGTTTGGTGGTGGCCCTGTTGGTCTGTCGACTCTTGCTATTTCGGTAAGCGAGCAAACCGAAACCATCGAAGATGTTTACGAACCGTTTTTAATTCAACAAGGGTTACTCGCGCGCACGCCGCGTGGTCGTATTGCGATGCCTGCGGCTTGGCGCCACATTGGCGAAACACCGCCAACAAACGCCCCAGAACTATTCTAAAATTTTTTTGTGAGACTTGAGGAATTTGATTATTCGTTGCCCGATGAACTGATTGCTCAGACGCCAATTGAACCGCGAGATTCTGCGCGACTATTAGTAGATCAAGGTTCGGCTGGTGCGCTTCACAACAAGATGAGAGACTTCGCCGATTTTTGTGTTGCTGGTGATGTTGTTGTAGTCAACGACACAAAAGTGATTCCTGCTCGGCTGCGCCTTGTTCGACAATCAGGAGGGTCAGCCGAAGTCTTATTGCTTGAACCGCGAGACACTTCGCAAGAAACTTGGGAAGCAATGGTTCGTCCGGCAAAGCGATTGAAACCTGGCGAGATTTTATTTGCGGCTGACGGCACACCGTTAGTTCAAATCGGCGAACGCACTGAATCTGGTAATACTTTTTCGATCAAACTTTTACTTGAAGCAAAGACCAGTTCGTCTGAATTGTTGCAACGATTTGGTGAGATGCCTCTGCCGCCATATATAACGACAAAACTTTCGCAAGCAGATCGTTATCAAACTGTTTATGCCAATCGTCCGGCATCGGCAGCGGCGCCAACAGCCGGACTTCATTTCACCGACTCGCTTCTCGCTGCATTAAAAATTAAAGGCGTCAAACTTTTGACGGTTGATCTAACCGTCGGATTAGACACCTTTGCACCCGTGACGCAAAGCGACCCGCGCAATCACCCGATGCATACAGAGTCGTACTGCGTATCTGCAGAGGTACTTGATCAGTGTCGGCAAGCCAAGCGGGTTATCGCCGTCGGCACAACCGCAACTCGCGCTCTTGAAGCTGCCGCAACAACCGGTGTCTTGTCTGGTCGAACAAACATTTTCATCTCGCGTGGTTACGAATTTAAGGTTGTAGATCTGCTGTTGACTAATTTTCACATGCCTCGTACGACTTTGTTGATGCTCGTTGATGCTTTTATCGGCACGCGTTGGAAGTCTCTTTATGCAACGGCGATTCAAGAGCGTTATCGAATGTTGTCCTTTGGTGATGCGATGTTGCTTGATCGCTCGCTCTAAACCAATACGATTCGCACAACTTAACTAGATACCGTGAGACGCGATGTTCGCCGTTGAATTTAAAGAAACTGCTCGCGTTGGTAATGCCCGCACTGGTATCGCCACTACCCATCGTGGCAACTATGACACTCCGTGTTTCATGCCCGTTGGAACGCGTGGAGCAATCAGACATTTGAGTGCACAGGATTACGAAGAACTTGGCGCACAAATAGTTTTAGGCAACACCTACCATTTGATGTTGCGTCCAGGTGCACAAGTTGTGGCTGACCTAGGTGGGCTCGGTGCGTTCGCCGGTTGGAAGGGTTTAACTCTCACAGACTCGGGTGGATTTCAAGTTTTCTCACTCAACCCTGATGTAGATGATGAGGGCGTTTCATTTCGCTCTACCTACGACGGATCAATGCATCGGTTCACACCGCAATCGGCAGTCAAGACCCAAGAGTTGCTCGGTGCCGACATTCAAATGGTGCTCGATGTTTGCGCTCCGTTGCCATCTTCCGATGAAGTAATCCGCTTGGCACTTAGACGAACATCTGATTGGGCAATGCAGGCTCGCAATAGCCACACACGCCAAGACCAAAGTTTGTTTGGAATCGTGCAAGGCGGAATCGACCCTGTGTTGCGACGCGAGAGCGCAAAGATCACGACCGAACTTGATTTCGACGGCTACGGGATCGGCGGTTTGTCGGTAGGGGAGACTCGCGAAGAAATGCTCGTTGCACTTGAAGCCGCAATTGAGCATTTGCCAAAAAACCGACCGCGATATTTGATGGGTGTTGGTGATCCTGCTTCATTGGTTGAAGCGGTGAATCTTGGCGTAGATCAATTTGATTGTGTAATGCAGACAAGAATCGGACGGCACGGCACCGCACTGACTTCGACCGGAAAGCTAAACATCACTCGCGCTGAATTCACAACTAGTCAAGACCCAATTGACTCGGCGTGCTCGTGCTCGGTTTGTCAACGACATTCGCGAGGATACATTCGTCATCTGTTTCAGGTCAATGAGCCAACTGCGGCCCGACTCGTATCGTTCCACAACATCGCATTCACGCTCAATTTAATGTCGCAAATGCGAACCGCAATTGCTAAGGGTAATTTTGCAGAACTTCGTAGATCACTCTTGGCCACATGGGCCGAGCCTGTAAACGCTAAGCCCTAAGCCACTAGACTTGCTCGCTATGTCTATTACTCTCGCCTCTGCCGTTAACTTTGATGTGTTCTCACTTATTGCTGCCGCCGAAACGACTTCAAACAGCAACCCGATCCTGAGTATGTTGCCATTGGTTTTAATTTTCGCAGCAATGTACTTTCTTTTGTTGCGTCCACAACGCAAGCGACAAAAAGCAACTGCCAATTTACAGTCCAGCATCGTCGAGGGTGACGAGGTAGTTCTTAATTCAGGGATATATGGCTTTGTTTCAGCAACTGAAGATGATTACTTGTGGATCGAAATTGCCGAAAAGGTTGAGGTGAGAGTAACGAAGGGCTCAATTGCCCGCAAAGTCTCGGTTTCGACACAAGACAAGCCAGCCGAATAACTAGTTAATCAAGTTACTAAAACGGATCGATGAGCATAAAAGTGTTGAGCAAAAATGAATAAAAGACGTCAAATCATTTCCTTGGTTTTGTTAATTGTGATTGTGATGGGTGCATTCTCGGCGAACTTGATTGCTGGAAATAGACCAGCACTTGGTCTCGACCTGCAAGGCGGAGCCTCGGTCACTTTGCAACCCGAAGGCGATTACGACGCAACAGGATTAGATGTCGCCGTTGAGATTATTCGTTCGCGAGTTGACTCAATCGGTGTTGCTGAACCTGAGATTATTTTGCAAGGCGACACGGTAATCGTCAATTTGCCGGGTGTCAAAGATCAACAGCAAGCACTTGACATAATTGGTCGCACGGGAGAATTGCTGTTGCGACCAGTCCTGCAAACTGGAATGCTCAATCAGGACCCGAGTACGACAATTGCTGGCAGCACTCCACCTGACTCAACTACGGATACGGTTCCAGTTGCTGGTGGTCCAGGAAGCTCACGTCGCGCAACTGCGACTACTACTACTACAACTACTGCGACTAATACTGCGACGACAATTGCTCCTGTCGATGCTGCACCAAAAGTTGAACTCGGCGATGACCCAAATGATCCAACTCAAACTGTCTTGTTGCTCGACAAGAATCAAATTGCATATGTGGTTGGGCCAGCAGGGGCTACGGGAAATGTTTTTAAAAACGACGCGCGTGCCGATGTTCAAACTGGTGAGTGGACAGTTGTCGTAAGCCTGCAAAGCGGCCCTGACGGCGATGTGCTGTGGAACAAACTTGCTGCAGCATGTTTCAACAGAACAGAGGTTTGTCCAACTGGACAGTTAGCAATGGTGCTTGACGGCACCGTAATCTCGGCACCATCTGTCAACGAACCAGAGTTCACTGGCGGCAGCGTGCAGATCAGCGGATCATTTACACCAGAAGAAGCGCGTGACTTGGCAAAGATTCTTGAGTTCGGTGCAGTACCAGTTCGTTTTGCTGTCTCGCAAGCGCAAACTGTTTCGGCCACACTTGGATCAGATTCGCTTCGCGCGGCGATAATTTCGGGTTTGGTTGGCATTTTGCTTGTCGTTGCCCTGCTTTTGGCTTATTACCGATTGATGGCAGTTTTTGTCCTGGCTGGAATGACAATCTCGATTGCATTTTTATGGACTCTGATTTCACTGCTATCTCGGACAAATGGTTTGGCACTGTCGCTTTCGGGCGTCGCTGGCATCATCGTTTCTATCGGCATTGCTGTTGACTCGTACATTGTTTTCTTTGAGCGAATTAAAGATGAAATTCGTTTTGGCAAGACCCTAAAAAATTCGGCAATCAGAAGTTTCGAATCTGCTTGGCGCACAATTGTGGCTGCCGACACTGTTTCATTTATTGCAGCGATTGTGCTTTGGTATCTAACGGTCGGATCAGTGCGAGGGTTTGCATTTTTCCTCGGTATCTCCGCACTCACCGACATTCTTGTCACATATTTTTTTACCCGCAACGCTGTGTTGCTATTCGCTCGGTCAAAGCGCGTTCAAGGACGCATGGTTCTTGGCATTCAAACCGTTAAGCCCGAGGTGCTCTAATGAAAATTCTAAGTGTTTTTGGTCGCCTGTATCGCGGCGAAACGACATTCGATTTCATCGGGCGACGAATCATCGGGTTCGGTGTTTCTTTGACAATAGTTATTGCTGGTGCTGGTTCGCTTTTGATTCAGGGACTCGATCTTGGTATTGATTTTCGTGGTGGAGTCGCATGGGAGGTTCCTGCTGGAACTTTGACGGATGTTGATGCACGGGAAGTTTTGGAAGCCAACAATATTGAATCGTTGAATGCCAAGATTCAGTTTCTCACCGGAACCGAATTGCAGGTGATGCGAGTCCAGGTCGGAGATCAAACTGAGCCAGTTCGTCTTGCCGTCCAGAAATCTTTCGCCGATCTGGCCAAGGTTTCTGTTGAAGAAGTCAGTGTTGCGTCAGTTAGTTCTTCTTGGGGTCGCAGCATCACCGAAAAATCAATTCGTGCATTGATCGTGTTTTTTGTCATCGTCTCGCTGTACATTTCTTGGCGCCTTGAGTGGAAGATGGCGATCACCGCAATCGTGGCGATGGCTCACGATATTTTGGTGAGCGTTGGCGTTTACTCATTATTCGGTTTTGAAGTAACTCCAGCAACGGTGGTTGCTTTCTTGACGATCTTGGGTTACTCGCTTTACGACACGGTCGTGGTGTTCGATCGTGTTCAAGAGAATGCAACCAAGTTTGCTTCCTCGCGACAATCTTTTGCCAATATTGCCAATGTTTCGACCAATGAAGTTCTGGCCCGTTCGCTGAACACGACACTGTCTTCGGCGTTGCCGGTGATCTCGCTTCTCGTGGTTGGTTCTTTTATCCTCGGAGCAAAGAGCCTTGAAGAGTTTGCGGTTGCTTTGTTGGTCGGCATGCTTGCTGGTACATATTCGTCAATCTTTGTTGCAGTTCCACTTTTAGATTTACTCAAGCGAAACGAGTTGAAGTACAAGCCATTTCGTGGTCAAATAGCAACTGGTGCAGCGATGTCCGAGTTAATGGGGCACGGCGCGAGCGAACGAATTGTCGTCAACAACGCGTCCAAGTCGCAGACTTCGGTTTTCACAAACGAGGAAATTTCGGCGCAAGCAACACAGCGCGCAACGAATGCATTGAATCATCCGCCTCGACCTCGCAAGAAGCGACGCTAATCACAGATATTTAGTCGTCTCGCAATCTCGCGAGTGAGCGCTACTACGCTTTAGATATGGGCACCGCATCAAGGGTGCTGCCGTGGCGGCGCCAGAGTACGACAATTGCCGAGGATCTGTCTCCTTTGCTGACCAGTTATAAGTCGCGTCACCCAAAAGGATCTGTCTCACTAATTAATGCGGCATATGAAATGGCCAGATCTGCGCACGCAAACCAGAGTCGCACGAGTGGAGAGTTGTACATCACCCATCCGATTGCGGTTGCCCGAATAGTTGCTGACATTGGTTTGGACGAAGTTTCGATCGTCGCCGCACTTTTGCATGACGCTGTTGAAGATACCGAAATCACGCTCGCCGATGTAGAAAGTAATTTTGGTGCCGAGGTTGCAGTCATCGTTGATGGTGTAACTAAACTCGAGCGACTTCAATTTGATTCAAAAGAAGCCCAGCAAGCCGCAACGATGCGCAAGATGCTCGTGGCGATGGCAAAGGATCTGCGAGTTCTGATGATCAAACTTGCCGATCGTCTACACAACATGCGAACGATTGCCGCAGTTCCATACGAAAAACAGCAACGAGTGGCCCAAGAGACCCTCGATATTTATGCACCTTTGGCGCACCGATTAGGGATGCAAGAAATTAAGCAGCAACTAGAAGATCTTGCGTTTGCGGCCTTGTATCCAAAGCGCTACGCCGAGTTGGACAATCTCGTTGCAACACGTGCACCCGAACGAAATGTTTATTTAGCAAAAACAATCGGACAAGTTCAACAGTGGCTGAACGAAGTAAAAATTGACGCAGACCTCACTGCCCGCGGCAAACATTTGTGGAGTATCTACGAAAAGATGGTTCAGAAAAGTAAAGACTTTGACGACATTCACGATTTGATGGCAATTCGAATCGTTGTTGCGTCTGAAAAAGATTGCTATGCGGTGCTGGGTGCAATTCACGGCCACTGGAAGCCGATTGTTGGTCGCTTCAAAGATTACATTGCAATGCCAAAGTTTAATTTATATCAATCGTTGCACACGACGGTCGTCGGTCCGGGTGGAAAGCCAATTGAAGTTCAAATTCGCACCCGTGAAATGCACCGACGCGCTGAGTGGGGAGTTGCATCTCATTGGGCGTACAAAGACGCGGTCTCGCAAGGTGAGATTGATTGGCTGAATCGAATAATCGACTGGCAAGGGGAAGTTTCTGATCCAAGTGCGTTTTTGGAAATCTTGAAAACTGATCTTGAGCAAGACGAGCTTTTTATTTTCACACCTAAAGGTCGAGTAATTACTTTGCCGGTGTTCTCGACACCTGTCGACTTTGCATATGCAGTTCACACTGAAGTTGGTCATAGCTGCATGGGAGCACGTGTCAATGGTCGTCTCGTGCCACTTGACTACAAGTTCGCATCTGGTGATAGTTGCGAAATTCTTGTATCGCCCGGCGAGACCAGCGAACCATCGCAAGATTGGCTTGCTTTTGTTGTTTCGCCAAAGGCTCGAAGCAAAATCAAACAGTGGATTTCTCGCGAGCGTCTTGAAGATCTGGTCGAAGATGGTAAGGATGAACTTATAGAGCGTCTACGCCAAGTTGGTTTGCCCGCGCAAAAGATTCTCTCATCACAGGTGCTTGATGATGAGGTCGCTTTACAAAATTTCGAAAATGCTGATGCGTTGTTTGCGGCGATAGGTGATCAGCGAATCGATGCGGTCGCAGTCGTGGATCGAATGTCAAAGCGCATGCGTGACGGTGTGCAGCCCGATCAGCTTTCGATGTCTTCGGTGGGTGTAAATTCACTTGCATCTGCTTTGACACCACAGCGCAATGGTGTTCATGTTGAAGGCATGCCAGATGTAATGGTCAGACTTTCAAGGTGTTGCACGCCAGTGCCTGGTGATGAAGTAACGGGTTTTGTCACCAAAGGTCGCGGCGTAACTGTGCATCGTGCCGATTGCTCCAATGCCGCTTCGTTAATTGATCAAGACTCAGCACGGTTGGTTGAAGTTGAATGGTCCACAGATAGTTCAGAGGCGATCTTTGTTGCCGCAGTTGAAGTGGTGGCTTTAGATCGATCTCGTCTTCTTCGAGATGTGGCGAATGCTTTATCAGAGGAGCATGTAAATATTGTGGCGTGTACGACTCACACTGGTACTGACCGTGTTGCCAAAATGCGGTTTGAATTTGAGTTTGCAGACCCAAGCCACTTGCAATCGGTGCTCAAAGTGATCAGGCGGATCGATGGGGTTTACGATGCCAATCGAGTGTTGCCGGGCAACCCGCAAGACGAGATACAAACCGAGACACGATTAGAACAAGGTGAACACCCATCGGCGTTCAAATAACAGTAAACATCAATATCTTCTTGCTGCCAAGCGTCTAGCCTTCTCGCGTGCCTGATTTTAAGACTTCCCCAGGAACTCGTGACATATTGGCGCCTGATTCTTCGCGCTGGCGTGCTTTTCAAAATATCTTCGCTACAAATGTTGAAGCGGCAGGGTACAGCTACATAATTCCGCCGATGTTCGAAGATTTAGATGTGTTCTTGCGACTTGGCGAAGCCACTGAAGTGGTCACCAAGGAGATGTACGACTTTCATGACAAGGGTGGTCGTCATATTGCGTTGCGTCCCGAACAAACGGCGAGTGTTTGTCGGGCGTTTGTTGAACACCGGCCAACTACGCCGTGGAAAGTTTGGTATTCAGGTCCGAACTTTCGCTACGAAAAACCGCAACAGGGCAGATATCGACAGTTTGACCAAGTCGGAATTGAGGCGCTTGGTGTTGATGATGCATTTCTAGACGCCGAAGTGATTGCTTTGGCATCATCTTTCTATGCGGCTTTGGGTTTAAAGCAGGTTGAACTTTCAATCAACACACTTGGTGACAGCGGTGATCGAGAGAACTATTCGCAATTGCTGGCAGCATATTTTTCGAAGCATGAAACGAAACTTACTGCCGAGAGCAAAGCAACTTTGACCCGCAATCCTTTGCGAGTTTTAGATTCAAAACGAGAACCTGATCAAGAAGTAATTGCGGGTGCACCGAGAATTCGTGAGTCAATCAGCAAGTCTGCCAGCGAGCATTTCTCAGCGGTACTTCGGGCACTTGATGCACTGAATGTCAGTTACAAAATTAATGACCGTTTGGTTAGAGGTTTGGATTACTACCGTCGCACGACGTTTGAGTTCGTTTCGACATCACTTGAGGCGGCACACACCGCGATTGGTGGTGGCGGAAGATATGACGGTTTGGTTGAAGCTTTGGGTGGGCCCGCAACAGCCGGTATTGGTTTTGCGCTTGGACTTGATCGGACGCTTTTGGCATGCGACGCCGAGGGAGTATTTGCTGCACCGAGCACGGACGTTGATGTATTTGTTGTCGACACCGTAGATGGAACTCATGCCCACGAATTGTGTCACCAGCTTCGAGCAAATGGGATCAGGGCCGATCGAGCGTATGATTTGCGAAGCATCAAGGCACAAATGAAATCTGCCGACCGAAGCGGAGCAAGATTTGCGCTGATTGTCGGCTCGGACGAAGTCTCGAACTCGACCGTGATGTTGCGAGAAATGGTTCTAGGCAAACAGAATTCTGTTTTGCGCAAAGATGTTTTAAGCGAATTATCGATCCTTCTGAAAAAATAGCGAGAGTCACAAAAATTTATGAACATTAAAAACAGCACGGCACTTCGAACTCATCTCTGTGGAGATATGCGTTCGACAAATATCGGTGAGGTCGTGACCCTGTGTGGATGGGTTGGTCGTCGTCGCGAGCACGGAGAGCACCTAGCATTTCTAGACTTGCGTGATTTCAGTGGAATCATTCAATGTGTTGTCGATAATTCAGTTGATGTGCGAAGCGAGTGGGTCATTCGCGTCACGGGTAAAGTGCAACCTCGCCCAGATGGAACCGT
Source organism: Ferrithrix thermotolerans DSM 19514 (assembly GCA_945885515.1). Taxonomy (GTDB): domain Bacteria; phylum Actinomycetota; class Acidimicrobiia; order Acidimicrobiales; family Ilumatobacteraceae; genus BACL27. The sequence continues at coordinate 33,277 of CAMCZA010000003.1, forward strand.
AAATACAAACATTCCGACGGGAGAAGTCGAACTAGGCGAGTGCAAAATTGAAGTTTTAAATAGTGCCGAGCCGCCGCCCTTTCCAATTGATCAACGCGGTGATGATGTTGACGAAAATGTTCGACTGAAATACCGCTACCTAGATATGCGCCGTGAGCGAATGCAAAAGAACATTCGGTTACGAGCAGCGATTAACTCGGCAATTCGTAAATCAATGGAGTCACAGGGTTTCACCGAGGTCGAAACTCCGCTACTCATGCCAAGTACACCCGAGGGCGCTCGAGAATTCTTGGTTCCGTCGCGAAATGAACCCGGTTCGTTTTATGCACTACCTCAGTCACCTCAACTTTGGAAGCAATTGTTGATGGTCGCAGGAATGGATCGGTATTACCAGATCGCCAAATGTCTGCGCGACGAAGACTTGCGCGCAGATCGTCAGTACGAATTTATGCAACTTGACGCCGAGATGAGTTTCGTCAACAAAGACGATGTCATCGCGATGATTTCAACGGCCGTGATCGCGGCCGCCAAGGCTGCAACTGGTGCAGAACCCCCACCAATCGAGCGAATGACCTGGCACGATGCAATGAATTTTTATGGCATTGACAAACCCGATCTGCGATTTGCAATGAAACTTGTTGAACTCACGAGCGTGTTTGCAGCCACTGAGTTCAAGGCGTTCGCAACAGCCGAGTCGATCAAAGCGATTTGTGTGTCTAAGGCGCAGTATCCAGAACAAGCCGCCAGCGGTCGAAATAAATTAGACGCGCTTACTGATCGTGCCAAAAAACTTGGCGCCAAAGGCTTGGTGTGGCTGAAAGTTGGCGAAGCCGGAGCACTTGATTCACCTGTGGCGAAATTTCTCTCGCCAACCGAGCAAGCAGAGATCGTCAAACAAACCGGTGCAGTCGACGGAGATCTGGTGCTGATAGTTGCCGATTCTTGGTCAACGACCTGTTCTGTATTGGGTCAACTAAGAAATGATCTGGGGCGACCTCCGGTGCACCAAGGTCCGTATAGATATGTATGGGTTGTTGACTTTCCAATGTTCGTTGGGATCAACCCGACAACAAAGATGCCACAGCCAGGGCATCACCCGTTCTGTCATCCGCATCCCGAAGATATTGAGCGACTTGAAAGCGATCCGCTGAGTGTTCGAGCGTTGGCTTACGACCTTGTTCTGAACGGATGGGAACTCGGCTCTGGTTCGATTCGAATTCACGAACCAGAATTGCAGCGACGAGTTTTCAGGCAACTTGGAATCTCTGATGAAGATGCCGACCACAGATTTGGGTTCTTTCTTCAGCCTTTCAAATATGGTGCACCACCGCACGGTGGCTTCGCTTTTGGAATTGATCGTTTGACCGCAATTCTTGCTGGTGAAGACAATATTCGTGAAGTGATTGCGTTTCCAAAAACTCAGTCTGGTTCAGATCCGATGACAAATGCACCCACAACCGTTGATTCGGCGCAGCTCACAGAGTTAGGAATCAGATTGTTGCCGCCAGCTATCAAATGAAAGACGATCTGTTCAGTAGCGCGGCTGAACAACAACTCAGAGCCCAAGCACCACTCGCAGCGCGAATGCGTCCGCGTTCGCTAGATGAGATCGTCGGTCAAACTCATTTGGTTGCAAAAGGTTCTCCACTTCGCGCGCTGATTGAAGCCGACAGAATCAGTTCGGTAATTTTCTGGGGTCCACCCGGTACCGGAAAAACTACGCTTGCCGAAGTTGTGGCGCTGACGACACAACGATCTTTCGAAAGACTTTCTGCAGTAAGTGCCGGAGTCAAAGATGTTCGCGAAGTCATTGAACGGGCGACCGATCGTCTCGGACAGTTTGGTCGCGGGACAATCGTGTTCATCGACGAGATTCATCGATTTTCTACATCGCAGCAAGATGCGTTGTTGCCTTCGGTAGAAAACGGTGTGATTACATTAATCGGCGCGACAACTGAAAATCCCTATTTTGAAATTAATTCGCCGTTACGAAGTCGCAGCACATTGTTTCGCCTCGAGCCTTTGTTGGTCGGTGATATCACGACACTGTTAGAACGCGGATTGATTGCCGAAGGTGCCCAAGGACAACCACAAGCAATTGAAGCTTTAGCAACTCGTTCTGGTGGTGATGCCCGTCAAGCGTTGACATCGCTAGAAGTGGCGTGTGCTTTGGCCCATGAGAACAACGAGATTGTTTCGCTTGAACATGTCAACGCGGCGCTAGGCGTTAGTGCGTTGCGTTATGGTCGCGATGATCACTATGACGTTGTATCTGCGTTCATCAAAAGTATTCGAGGTTCAGATTCGCAAGCTGGATTATTTTGGCTCGCCAGAATGCTTGAATCTGGCGACGATGCAAAATTTATTGCGCGACGATTGGTAATTCTTGCAAGTGAAGACATCGGTATGGCCGACCCGAATGCTCTCGTAGTTGCAGTTGCTGCGGCGAGCGCACTTGAGCATGTTGGTTTGCCAGAAGCCCAGTTGAATTTGGCACAGGCTGTTGTCTATTTGGCGACTGCGCCTAAAAGTAATCGTGTCGCCCTGGCGATTTGGTCGGCTCGTGAAGACATTCGTAAGGGAGTCAACACCGAGGTACCTGCGCACTTGCGCGATGGCCATTATCAGGCCGCCAAAGAATTTGGACACGGACAAGGGTATGTGTATCCGCATGACGACCCGCGGGGATGGGTTTCACAGCAGTATTTGCCCGACGAAGCAATTGGCGCAATTTCTCGGCAGACTGAGTACTACAAACCGAGCGCTCATGGTTTGGAACAAGATATTTCAAATCGAGCCAGACACGAAGCAACAACCGAATCGAGCGAAAAGGAAAAAGAGAAATGAGAAAACGATTTTTTTGGTTTCTTCTGGGAGCAGCAGCGGCAGTTTTTGGAATCAACTACATGAAGAAGAAGGATGATGGCAAGACCGAGATGTTCTCGTCCGAGAATATCGCCGACACATTGACCGACATGGCCGCTTCATTGAAAGACTATTTCGTCGGACTTTGGCAGGGCGTGACCTCTGGTGAAAGTCTTGATGACGAAGAACTCTCAAAGATTTTTGACAATTCGCAGAATTAAACCTGTCGGCTTGTAACTAGCACGAAGAGTAGGCTTGTCGCGTATGACAAGTGGAATTCAAAGCGCTAACGACATTCGTAACGCTTTCACGGGGTTTTTTACCGAACGTGGTCACACAAAAGTTGATTCAGCGAGCCTGATCCCGCACGATCCGACGGTGCTATTTACGGTCGCCGGGATGGTTCCTTTTAAGCCGTATTTCGTTGGCGACGAAGTACCAGCATTCAAAAGAGCGGTAAGTGTGCAGAAGTGTGCGCGCGCCGGAGGCAAACATAATGATCTTGATGATGTCGGTCGAACCAAGCGTCACTGCGTATTTTTTGAAATGCTCGGCAATTTCAGTTTCGGTGATTATTTCAAGTCAGACGCGATTCCGTGGAGCTGGGAACTAGTCACAGAAGTATTTGGCTTTGATGGTGATCAACTCTGGATAACCGTGCACGAAAGCGATGATGAAGCCGAACAGATTTGGCACGATCAAGTCGGCGTGCCGATGAATCGAATTCAACGCCTTGGTGACGCAGACAATTTCTGGCAAATGGGAGATACAGGCCCGTGCGGTCCGTGTTCTGAGATTCATATTGATCGTGGTCCGGCATTTGGGCCCGATGGTGGTCCGCTCAATGATCCACAAGGTGATCGGTTTCTAGAATTTTGGAACCTCGTATTCATGCAGTTCAATCAAGCGGCAGATGGCTCTCGCACGCCACTTCCTAAACCTTCGATAGATACCGGTGCCGGACTTGAAAGAATTTTGGCACTCAAGCAAGGCAAAGATTCAATTTGGGAGACCGATGTATTGTTTCCGTTGATTGAGCAAGCGCAGTCGGTGACATCCAAGAAATATAAAATTGGCGACTACGAAGATCGGGCCAGTTTCTCGCTTCGCGTTCTTGCTGAGCACGCAAGATCTTCGACGATGCTCGTCAACGATGGAGTGTTTCCGTCTAACGAAGGTCGCGGGTATGTGTTGCGAAGAATTTTTCGTCGCGCGGTGCGTCATGCCTATTTGCTCGGCACCGAAAAACTTGTGATGCCAAAACTTGTCGAAACTGCAATTGCGGTAATGGGCGAGGCACATCCAACGCTGTTGGCCAACAAGGATTTCATTCTGGGTGTTTTAACCAAAGAAGAAGAAAGTTTTCGACAGACGCTTAAGAATGGTTTGACGATTCTTGAAACCGAGTTCGCCGCAATCGAAAAGTCATCTACGAAGTCAAAGCAGTCGGCACTATTGAGTGGCTCCAATGCTTTTTTGTTGCACGATACCTACGGGTTTCCACTTGAATTAACCCAAGAGATCGCATCTGAGCGAAATGTTGCGGTGGATGTTGCGGGTTTTGACACCGAGATGACCGCGCAACGCACTCGTGCCAAGTCGGCGCGCAAAGGAACTCAAGGTGTTGACGACCAGTTGGTTGCTTATCGAGAGATTCTTGAACAGCACGGTCTGACCAATTTTGTGGGTTACACGCTCGATTCGAGTGAATCAAAAGTTTTAGCAGTCGTTGAAAACAGTGACTCAGAAATTGAAGTGTTTCTTGATGTCACCCCGTTCTATGCAGAAAGTGGTGGGCAAGTTGGAGACTGCGGAAAGATCATCACTCAAACTGGTGAAATGACCGTCACTGACACGACATTTGCCCTACCAGGTCTTCGCAAACACAGTGGCAAAATCACCAGGGGCGAAATCAAACAAGGGCAAACAGTAACTGCAACCATTGACACGGCTGTGCGAAACGCGACGCGCAAGAATCACACAGCAACACATTTGCTGCATCATGCGTTACGCAGTGTGTTGGGCGAACACGTAAAGCAGGCTGGTTCGTTGGTCTCTGCGCAAAGATTGAGATTTGATTTCAGCCACTATGCGCCGTTGTCTGAGCAAGAAGTTGAGCAGATTGAGCGCATAGCCAATTCGCAAGTGCTCGCCAATGCCGATGTCAATGCCTACGAAACGTCGAAACAAGAAGCAACGGCGGCCGGGGCGATCGCATTTTTCGGCGACAAATACGGCGAGATTGTTAGGGTTCTTGAAGCCGGTGACTCTGTGGAACTCTGTGGCGGAACCCATGTATCAGCCACCGGTGATATTGGTCTTATCAAAATTGTTCAAGAAAGTTCTATCGGCTCAAATTTGCGCAGAATTGAAGCAGTGACCGGTTTCAACTCGGTTGACTATGTGATTGCGACGTCAAAGCAACTGAGCAGTCTTGGAGAATTGCTCGGAACGAACACTGAATCACTAGTTGATGCTGTGTTGCGCAAAATCACCGAAGCCAAAGAATTAAATGAAGAAATTAAATCGTTGCGCTCCGTCGCGGCTCGAGGTCGCGCAAGTGAGTTGGTGGGCAAACACAAAAATGGAGTTGTAGTCGAGCGAATAGACGGTCTTGCACCGTCGGATTTGCGCGAACTAGCGATCGCGATTCGACAAAATGTGGCTATCAAAGCGGTGGTTCTGGGTGGTGTTGTACCGAGTGGAGGAGTCGCACTTGTGGCCGCAACGGGTGCTGGCGTCAAAGCTTCGGCTGGTGATCTGATTGCACTTGCTGCGAAAAAAGTTGGCGGCGGTGGTGGCGGTAAAGGTGACATTGCAACAGCGGGTGGAAAAATAGTTGAAGCACTAGATGAAGCACTTCAACTTGCTGTGACGGCGGCTAGCGAGATCGTTTAAAACCGCTATGCGCAGTATCGGGGTTGATCTCGGCTCAAAGCGCATCGGCATAGCCGTGAGCGATTCAAGTGGGACTATTGCCTCGCCGTTGGTTGTTCTCGCGCGGGGCGCAAATCACAACCAAGATCACAAAAAGATTCAACAACTAGTTGATGAGTATGAAGCACAATGCGTTGTTGTTGGTCTGCCACTTTCACTGACTGGCGCAGTCGGCCCTGCGGCTCGAAATGTGTTGGATGAAATCGAAGAGATGAGTATTTCTCTGAGTGTTCCAGTTCACAGTCATGATGAGCGATTGACAACAAAAACTGCCAACGAATTATTGAGCCAAGGAAAACTAAACGCGCAGGCTCGCCGTCAACTTGTCGACAAAATTGCCGCTGCAATCATTTTGCAAGGTTGGTTGGATCATGTTGATCGGACAAAAATATGAGCCGTGATACGAACCGTGACATTAGCCGTGACATTAGCCGTGGCCCAAGGCGAAAGACTCAATCAACAGAAAGTGATTGGCAAGAAGATGATTGGGATGGACCAGAAGCTTGGCGCATAAGTGAGTTTGAATCTCAGCCAGATGATCGGCGACCAGATTCACGCACAGTCTTAATTGCGTTGGCGGTGGTGATGAGTGTTGTTCTTTCGGTCGGAGTAACTGGCATGTGGTATTTGCGTCAGATCAATCCACCAGATTTGGCGACAAATGGAAAACCAGTTGCAACCAACTTCACCGTCAACTCGAACGACTCGCTCATCTCGGTTAGTGCTCGTCTTGAAAAAGAGGGGTTCATTGTAAATGCAGGCGTTTTTCGTTGGTACGCGCAGCGCAAGGGTGGGATCGATCTTCAACCTGGATACTTCGCGCTGATTAAGCACGAGCACATTGGCAACATCATGAAGAAATTAAATAAGAGCCCATCGATTACTTTCACAAAAGTAACATTTCCTGAGGGATTCACGGTCACCCAAATTGCCAAGAGAATCGAAGACAAGACGACGCGAATAACAGCGCAAAACTTCTTCGATGCAATGAATAATCCGTTATTGGGTTCTGTGTACTTTCCAGCAAATATTGATTTTCTTGCCGCGGCACCTTTTCGATTAGAAGGACTTTTGTTCCCAGATACCTATCAAGTTTCTGGCGACGAAACAGCGTCGAGCGTAGTTGATCGAATGTTGCGGCTAATGGAGCGCGTCGGTAACCAAGAAGGACTATCTGATTCGCAAGAAAAGGTTGGGAGGTCGCCATACGAAGTTTTGATTATTGCATCGATTATCGAGCGCGAAGCAAAACTAGAAGTCGACCGTGGCAAAATTTCACGAGTTATTTATAACCGCTTAGAACGGGGGATGCCGCTGCAAATTGATGCCACCGTGTATTACAACTCTGGCGAAGGAGCATCGTTTACCGATCTCAAAGCAGTTGACTCACCGTATAACTCATATATTTACAAAGGTTTGCCCCCAACCCCAATTGCTAGTCCCGGCCGAGCCGCTATTCGAGCCGCATTGAATCCCTCACCCAATCCAGACTTAAATGACAAAATTTGTATCGGAATAAAAAAATCTTCCAACTGTGTTTATCTCTATTATGTTTTGAGCGACGCCAACGGTGGACATACTTTTGCCGCAACCGAGCAAGATCACGGTCTTAATGTTGAAGTGTCGAGAGCAGCAGGGTATCTGCCATGATTTCAAGTAAAACTCGACTCGCTGCGATCATCGGTTCGCCTGTTGCACAAAGTTTGTCACCAGTGATTCATAACGCGGTATTTGAAGCCAAGAATTTGGACTGGATCTATGTTTCGTTTCTTGTCAAGAGTGGCCGGGTCAGTGACGCACTGACTGCGATGTCTACTCTCGGTATTGGCGGCTTTTCGGTGACGATGCCCCATAAAAATGAGGTCGCAAAAATTGTCGGTGAAACTGGACAAGTTGACGAGATAGTCAAGATCACTAAATCTGCCAACACGGTTGTGTTGCGAGCCGATAATTCGCTGTGGGCGACAAATACCGATGGCGATGGATGTTGCAACGCGCTTGAAGAAGCAATGCAGTCATCTGTCAAGGGCGAGCGTGCAGTAATTATTGGCGCAGGCGGAACTGCATCGGCTGTTGCATATGTGCTCGCACAACGCGGGGCGAGCGAAGTTGTGATTATCAACCGGTCTGCAAATCGTGCGCAAGATTTAGTAAAACAGATTGGTGGTGTCGCGCGCATCGCTGGCGCGGCCGGTGTAACGACCGAGATTTCAAATTCGCGAATTATTATTAATACAACACCCGTTGGGTTCGGTGACACCAGCAAAAATGCGCCGACGCCGATCGATGTTTCGCTGATTCAGTCGTCTCATGTGGTGTTAGATGCGGTCTATAACCCACTACAGACTGGACTAATTGTTGCCGCCAGAAATGCAGGTGCAGTGGTTGTCGACGGTCTGTCAATGTTGGTTCATCAAGCAATATTGCAACAGTGGCATTGGACAAGTGAGAGCTACGAAAATAGCGACATTGCATTAATGCGCAATGCGGCTGTATCTCATTTGGCTTCAATTCAATAATGACCTCGGTCTAGCGCAACGCTAGAGGTAGCCTGATATTTATGCTTCGTTACCTAACTGCAGGCGAAAGTCATGGGCAAGCATTGGTCGTCATCGTTGAAGGATTGCCAGCCGGGATGCTGGTCACCGCCAAAGACATCAGCGACGAATTGGCGCGTAGACGTCTCGGATTCGGTCGTGGTCCCCGACAGAAATTTGAAGAAGACGAGATCGTTTTGATCAGTGGGATTCGACATGGTCGAACATTGGGGTCACCAGTTGCAATCGAGATAAAGAACAGCGAGTGGTTTCGCAGCGATGTGTGGCACGAAGAGATGTCGCCAGCGCCAGGCAAGACAAAAAAGCCGTTGACCCAGCCTCGACCAGGTCATGCTGACTTGACGGGTATGCAGAAATATGGTTTTGATGATGCCCGAGATGTGCTTGAGCGAGCCAGCGCGCGCGAAACAGCGGCAAGAGTTGCAGCAGGTGCACTTGCAAAAGTTTTGCTTGCTCAAATTAATGTGAGTGTGATTTCACATGTGTTGCAACTTGGTGCGGCGCGCAACGAGAGTACTGTGCGTCCGCAGCCAAAAGACTTGGCGAAAATTGATGAGTCGTCGGTTCGTTGTTTTGATTCAAAATCTGAAGCTGCCATGATCGCTGAAATTGAAGCGGCCGCCAAAGACGGTGACAGTTTGGGTGGCATCGTTGAAGTGTTGGCTTTTGGTTTACCGGTGGGTCTTGGTAGCTATGTTCATTGGGATCGCAAAATTGATGGGTTGTTGGCACAAGCAGTGATGAGCATCCAAGCCGTCAAGGGTGTTGAAATCGGAAACGGATTCGATGTCGCGTCGCGTCGCGGAAGTCAAGCACATGATGCAATTTCTTGGAATGAAACTGCGAACTCTTACAAACGCGAAACAACGCTGGCTGGCGGCACCGAGGGTGGAATGTCAACTGGAGAGATGTTGGTCGTCAGGGCAGCTATGAAGCCGCTTTCGACTTTGAATCGTCCGACTTTAAAAACAGTTGACATGGTGACCAAACAAGAAACCGTGAGTTTCAAGGAACGCACCGATGTCACTGCGGTGCCTGCAATGGGTGTCGTCGCAGAAACGATGGTTGCCCTCGTGTTGGCACAAGAAGCGCAGAGAAAATTCGGTGGTGACAGTGTCGATGAGTTCACTGCAAATGTACAGAACTTCGCCAAGAGACTTCGCTGAATCTCACAACCACCATGACGACTGTCAATAGTCATGACGCAGGTACAAAAACTCATTTGCCAAAAGTGATTGTGTTGATCGGTCTGATGGGCTCGGGTAAAACAACCGTTGGGCGCGCCCTTGCCGAAAAACTAAATCTAGATTTTGCAGACAGTGATGAGGCGATCGAGAAAACAGCCAAAACTTCAGTGCGCGAGATCTTCACCGAACAAGGTGAACCCGTGTTTCGGCAACTTGAATCACAAGCACTGACGAATTTATGTGCGAGTGAGTCGGCGATGGTCTTGGCTGTTGCCGGTGGCGCAATCGTTGCGGCTGCGAATCGTGAACTTTTGCAAAAAAATGCGCAGTGCATAATTTGGTTAGATGCGCCAACCCCGACACTTGTTTCGCGCACCGGGCGCGGAAACCATCGCCCACTTTTAGATGGCGATCCGATTGGTTCACTCAATAAGATGCGCCAAGATCGCGAGCACCTCTACCAACAACTTTCGACACATCATCTGATAACCCAGTCGCTATCGGTCAGCCAAGTGGTCGATCAAATTATCAATGTTTGCAATCTCTCTGCATCAACTGGAGTGCCTAAATGACGGAGCATAAAATCGTTGTCTCGCTCGCTGATCGGTCATACCCCGTGATTGTCGGCAGTGGAGTGAGCAATCAGTTGCAGGCCTTGATTCCAAAGACCGCAAAACGCGCGGCGATTGTTACCCAGCAAAAGATTCCATTGAAAGTGAATCTTGAGATCGAAAGCACCACGATCACAATCGGCGACGGTGAGCAACATAAGAATCTGCAAACGATCGAATCGATTTCTCAACAATTTGCAAAGTTCGGTTTGACGCGCTCAGACGTCGTAATTGGTGTCGGCGGTGGAATGGTTACTGATGTCGCGGGTTTCGCTGCAGCATCTTGGCATCGGGGCACTGCCGTAATTCATCTACCCACGACTCTCGTCGGCATGGTTGATGCTGCAATTGGTGGCAAAACTGGTGTCAACTTAGATCAGGGCAAAAACTTGGTGGGCGCATTTTGGCAACCCACGGCCGTTATCTGTGATGTTGAGTCATTGAAAACTCTCCCCGAGCGAGAGACCCGTTGTGGTCTAGGTGAGGTCGCAAAATATCATTTCTTGTCGGGTGATGATTTGTTGGCAATTGAATTGCCGGAGCGAATTGCCCGCTGTGTTCAAATTAAAGCCGAAATTGTCTCGGCAGACGAAAGAGAGCAGGGTGGTCGAGCAGTACTTAATTACGGTCACACTCTTGCCCACGCACTTGAGCGGTCAAGTTCGTTCGCGCTGGCGCATGGTGAGGCAGTTGCAATCGGAATGATTTTCGCTGCGCATCTGGCTCGTTTCATGAATCGAATAGATGATGACCGTCTGGCTTACCACTACAAAGTAATCAGAGATACTTATCGGCTCGGTGTAGAACTACCCAAGACGATCAAAAGAAGTGACCTGGTTGGTCTCATGCGATTAGATAAAAAGGCGATAGATGGTCTGACCTTTGTTTTAGACGGCAAAAATGGGATTGAAATCGTGAGTGGTGTGGAAGAAAAATATATAGATCAAGCATTCAACGCAATGCAAGTAATCTGATTGTCATGGCAAAATCTGCGCTCCCAATTATTTTGATTCTCAGTGGACCAAATTTGAACTTGCTCGGACAGCGGCAGCCAGAGATATACGGCACCGCAACTCTTGACGAACATATGAACGCGGCTAAACAAAGCGCAGCAAAACTCGGTTTTGAAGTTGAAACTTTGGTTGCACAAAGTGCTGGAGAGATTGTTTCGGCGATTCACGGGGCAAGGTCACGATGCGCCGCAATCATTATTAATCCAGGTGCGCTGACTCATTTTGCATGGAGCCTGAACGATGCACTAGCAACTTTCGAGGGTCCAAAAATTGAAGTCCACCTTTCTAACCCGGCGACTCGTGATCCGTGGCGCCATGAGAGTGTTATTGCCCCGGTGGTCTCGGGAACGATTGCTGGTTTTGGTGCCAATGGATACAAATTTGCAATTGATGCCGTGGCGACCTTGCTCGCCGTGAAGAAATAGTGTCAATGAGTTCGACCAAATTGGCGCCACTCAGTGTCGCAGGTCGGGATTTGCTTGTTCGGCAGCGACTTGAGCAAACCACAGATAAAAAAGTTTCCGCATTATTAGTTACAGATTTGAACAACATTCGCTGGCTGACAGGTTTCACTGGTTCTGCCGGAACGCTAATTGTGCGGCCAGACGACATGGTGTTGATCGTTGACGGAAGATATGGCGAGCAATCGCGTGAGCAGACCAAGAATTCGCATGCTCAGTGCAGTGTGATTGAAGGACGCAGTGCCATTGAATTGCGTGAAGCAATTGCCAGTGCAACAAAGCAATTTGCAGCTGTTGGTTTTGATCCGACCGAGATGACTGTCGCGGCTCATACGACGATGAAATCTCAAATCAATTCGGAACTCACAACAGTTTCACCTGTAGTTGCGCATTTGCGTCGGCGCAAGACTGAGCCAGAAATTCAGCGAATGGAGCTGGCGGCCTTGGCCACAGATAACGCGCTATCCGAAGTTGCGCCGATGCTCGTCAGTGGGTTGACCGAACGAGATATTCGCGATGAACTTGATTATCGAATGCGTCACCATGGCGCAGAATTTACGAGCTATGACACGATTGTGGCGAGCGGACCGAACGCCGCAAGACCGCACCATCGACCCGTGAGTCGCAAAATTGTTGAAGGTGACAGCGTGGTGATTGATGTCGGGGGTTTGGTTGACGGCTACCACTCAGATATGACCCGAACCTTTTTGATCGGCGAGGTCGACCCAGTGCTCAGTGAAATGCACGAAGTTGTCAGTGCTTCGCAGATGCTTGGTCTGAGTTTTGTTCGCGCGGGTGTGTTGGCTCAAGATCTTGATCAAAAATGTCGTGATTTCATTGTCGCTGCAGGCTTTGGTTCCGAATTTAGTCACAGCACCGGGCACGGCGTTGGTTTACAGATTCACGAGATGCCATGGGTGCGCAACGGATTTGCCGAGCCGCTAGAAGTCGGTGAGGTGGTAACCATTGAGCCTGGCGTCTATCGTGAAGGGCTCGGTGGTGTGCGAATTGAAGACCTTGTGGTCGTCACGCAAAGCGGCTGTCGAATACTCACCCACACTAAAAAGGATCGCAAGTGCCTGCAATTTCAACTAACGACTTAAAGAACGGCATCACTCTTCAGATTGACAACAATCTTTTTACAGTGATCGATTTTCAACACGTGAAACCAGGCAAGGGTGGCGCTTTCGTGCGTACCAAACTTCGCAACTTGCGATCTGGAAACGTTTTAGAAAAAACATTCAACGCCGGTATCCGAGTTGAGCAAGCGATACTCGACAAAAATGACATGCAGTTTTTGTACAAAGACGGTGACGACTTCGTATTTATGGATACCGCGACTTTTGACCAGATGAATGTCAGCCCAACTGCTTTAGGTGATGTCGCTGACTATTTGATTGAAAACGGCATCGCGATTATTGCGACACATGATGGCGAGATCGTCAGCGTTGAAATCGCAGTAACCGTTGAGCTCGAAATTGCCAATACCGAACCCGGCCTACAAGGCGACAGAGTTTCTGGCGGTCGCAAGTCGGCTACTTTGCAGACTGGCAAAGTAATTCAGGTGCCATTATTTGTAAATATTGGAGACCGAGTCAAAGTCGACACACGATCAGGCGAATATATAACGAGAGTTTGATGGCGTCTACCCGAAATTCAAAACCGGGCGAGGATGTTCGCAGTTCGGCGCGTGAACGAGCCGTACATTTTTTATACGAGGCAGAGTCACGAAGCCTGCCCGTATCCGTAATTGTTGCAGCGCAAGTACTTGCCGTTGATGATTTGGTTTCTTCCCTCACATCTGGTGTGGCATCCCGCCAAAGTCAACTAGATGAGATGATCACTGAGTATTCGCACACTTGGACAATTCATCGCATGCCAGCGATTGATCGCAATGTTCTGCGACTGGCGATCTACGAACTGCTTGATCGACCTGAGGTTCCTGTGGCAGTAATTATCAATGAGGCTGTAGAACTTGCGAAACGCTTTTCAACTGAAGAATCTGGCAGATATGTAAACGGTGTATTATCGGCAATTGCAAAGCAGGTTCGTTCAAAGGGCTGTTAATACGAAAATGTTTCTAAAAAACTTAGGTGATCGGATTAAATCAGCCTCCGTCTGGGAGGCCATTACGGCATTAATGATCGCTGTAGTTGGTTTCTATTTTGCGGCCTTAAGTGTTGAAATGCATCGAAGCCTGGCCACTTCTGCGTATGACTTCGGCCTTTATGACCAAGGGATCTGGTTGTTATCTCGGTTTCAAAACCCATTTGTGACGCTGATGGGTCGTAATTTATTTGGTGACCATACGAGTTTCATCCTGTTATTTTTGGTGCCGGTTTATTGGATCATCGGTAGCACTTCAACTTTGTTTGTAATTCAAGCGCTGGCAATTGTCGCTGGCGCGGTGCCCATATATTTGTTCACTCGCAATCGTTTAGATAGTGAAGCCATGGCCACCGTGTTTGTCGCCGCTTATCTAATTCACCCTGCCACTGTGTGGGTTGCCCTAGAAAATTTTCATCCAGATTCATTTTTGGGCGTGTTTATAGCGACTGCGCTTTATGCAGCATTTGAATCTAAATGGCGAATGTACATCATTGCTGTGTTGTTAGCGATGAGTGTTAAAGAAGATGTCTCTCTGATTCTGATTCCACTAGGTCTTTGGGTTGCTTGGCGAAAGAACTCAAAGATGGGATTGTTTACAGCGATAACTTCATTTTGGTATTCGGTGGTAGCGGTTTTTGGTATTCAACGTGGGATCAACGGCGTGCCATTTAGAAACGGATGGCGAATTCCGTTTGGTGGTCTTTCGGGCTCAATTAAGACTTTGCTCACTGATCCGATGGCGATGCTGAGGTACCTTGTCAGCGATTCTCGACCGTATTATGTTTTGCAACTTGTCGCTCCTGTCGCGCTCGGGTTCATCGTGTTTCCTGAGGTTGCGGCGATCGCCGTGTTAGTTATCTTCACAAATATTTTCAGTAACTTCTGGTATCAGTATCACATTGAGTATCACTACTCGTTCGTGGTGGTTCCTGTTCTTGTAATCGGCACCGCGTTCGCACTCGGTCGGCTTAGAAAAAATCTGCGCCGCGTAGTTGTGGTTATTTGCGCGATCAGCACTCTGAGTTGTGCCTATCTTTGGGCGCCTTTGCCTGGAGCGCGAACTCAAGTTGCGTACAACGGGTCAAGCAATCCTGCTGTTATTGCGGCACGTGTGGCGATGAGCAAAGTTCCAGACGACGCCGTGGTCAGTGCGTATCATCCTTTGACCGCGCATTTAGCGCGACGCAAGCGAATCTATGTTTTCCCGGTTCCGTTCAAGCGAGCCTTATATGGGATGGATGCATTTGCAACCGGTGACGTTCTGCCGTTTACCAACGACATTGAGTTCGTGGTACTACCCGTATCTATGGACGAGGGTATGCAAAAAACATGGCGAGAGGTTTCGGCGCAGTTCGCAATTTCGTATGCCAATGAATGGTGGATTGTGTATCAACGCAAAATATCGGGTTAGCGCACGTGCTATATTTGTGTCGTTCTGAATTATTTATTAGCCGTAAATTGAGTCCTGTGAGGCTCGAACGGAAGGATATTTGTGAGTATCAACGCGAGGCTAAACACGCCGCATGAGGTGATGAGTGCGACAGATGTACGTCGTGCAATTGTTCGCATCGCTCACGAAATCATCGAGCGCAACCACGGCATTGACGGCCTGGCGATTGTTGGCTTGCAACGCGGCGGCACATGGATCGCCGAAGCAATAACTAAACAGATAAACGAAATTGAAAGTTCAGTGACCGTACCAGTGGGGGCGCTCGATGTCAGCCTGCATCGAGACGACATAGGTATACGGCCCGTCTCGCTTGGCGCGATTACCGATATTCCATTTGATTTAACCGGTGCGACAGTCGTGCTCGTAGACGATGTGTTATTTACCGGTCGAACAGTTCGCGCAGCAATGGAAGGACTTAATAATTACGGTCGACCACGTGCGGTGCAACTTGCAGTTCTAATTGATCGAGGTCATCGTGAACTCCCGATCCGCCCAGATTTTGTAGGCAAGAACCTGCCGACACAAAAAGATGATGATGTATCGGCAACTAGTGACGGCGTGCGAATAACAGCAATGAATTCGAGCAACAAGTGAAACATCTGAGAAGCATCGACGAACTTGGCGCCAAGGGGTTGTTAGAACTACTGCAGTTGACAGTTCATATGGCAGAAATTAACCAGAGGCCAGTTCCGAAGGTTCCGGCATTGCGTGGTCGAACCGTTGCAAGTTTATTTTTTGAAGATTCAACTCGAACTCGTCTGAGTTTTGAGACTGCCGCGAAGAGACTTTCGGCTGACACTTTAACTTTTAATGTTTCGACTTCAAGTGTCAACAAAGGCGAATCGCTGCGCGACACAGTTGCCACGATTACCGATATGGGTGCTGATGCATTCGTTGTGCGTCACAAATCGGTGGGTATTCCATGGCAAATTGAACAGTGGACGAAAGCGTCGATCATTAATGCGGGTGATGGGGCACACCAACATCCAACTCAAGCGTTAGTTGACTGCTACACAATTCGTGAAGCAACTCACACCGCAAGATTTGATGGAATGCAAATAACGATCGTCGGTGACATTAAACATTCGCGCGTTGCACGAAGCAATATTCAGGCTTTCACAATGTTGGGTGCAAAAGTCACTCTCGTCGCACCGCCAACTTTGCTGCCACCAGATGTTTCGCACTGGCCAGTTGAAGTAAATCATCATCTTGATGACGTCATACCAACTAGTGATGTGTTGTATATGTTGCGCTTGCAAAGCGAAAGAATGTCGCAAGGGCATGTACCAACCCTGCGTGAGTATTCTGAGCAATATAGTCTCACTCAAAAGCGTGTTGCAAGGCTTAGAGATTCGGCGATAGTGATGCATCCAGGGCCAATGAACCGCGGCGTTGAAATGCAGATTGATCCTTCAGATATAAAAAACTCACTTATTCATCGCCAAGTAGCCAACGGAGTTTCTGTTCGAATGGCTGTGCTTTTTGATTTGTTGGGCAGTGGCGCGAATCTTGGTGGTCAAGCATGAGCAAGTCGGTCGTAATCAAGGGCGGCACAATTCTTAATCAGAATGGTGAACTGCGTGCCGATGTAAGAATCGAAAATGAAATAGTTGTTGAAGTTGGCGCAAACCTTAAAGGCGATATTGAACTCGATGCCAGTGGGTGCATCGTCACGAGCGGTTTTGTAGATTTGCATGCGCATCTGCGAGAGCCGGGCAAAGAAGAAGCAGAGACAATTGAAACGGGCAGCCGCGCCGGAGCACTCGGCGGTTACACCGCACTGGTTGCAATGCCGAACACTGATCCTCCACAAGATTCGGTCGCAGTAATTGATTTTGTGCGCGAACAAGGAAAGCGCGCCGGTCTCGTTGATGTAATCCCAAGTGGATGTATCACGCTCGGGCGACAAGGCGAAACGCTGGCTCCGATGGCAGAACTTGCACAGGCGGGTGTGAACTTTTTTACTGATGATGGTTTCGGGGTGCAAGATGCATCGCTGATGCGTCGTGCTCTCGAATATGCCAGAGGTCTTGGCGTAACGCTCGCACAACATTGTGAAGTTGCAGAACTTACTAAAGGTGCTGTGATGAGTGAATGTCAGTGTTGCACTGATCTTGGTCTGCCGGGCTGGCCAGCAATCGCTGAAGAATTGATGGTGTTTAGAGATATTGAACTTGTAAGAATCACCGGGGCGACGATGCATTTTTTGCACTTGTCTACGGCTCGTAGTGTTGAACTTGTTCGCGCTGCAAAGCGTGATGGTTTACCGATTACTGCCGAAGTAACCCCGCATCATTTGTCTCTAACTCAAGAACTTTTGGCGTCGTTTGATTCTGTGTATAAAGTCAATCCACCACTTCGCTCAAGCGAAGATATTCGTGCGCTGAAAATCGGTTTATTAGACGGCACGATTGATGCCATTGCTACTGACCACGCGCCTCATCCGCGTCGCGACAAAGAAATGTCGCTTGACATGGCGCCACCCGGAATGCTCGGTCTTGAAACCGCGCTTGGTGTTGTATTGGCGTTTGGAGATCTAGAGATAAAAGACGCAGTGGCGTTATTGAGTTGGAACCCAGCACGAATCGCCAAAGTTGATAATGCGCACGGACGACCGATAGCGGCATCTGAGCCCGCAAATATCTGTGTTTTTGACCCAGAATTATCATGGAGTGTTGATTTGCAAAGACTGGCGAGCAAAAGTATAAATTCGCCCTATGTTGGTCGGACACTTCGTGGCAAAGTTCGCCACACTATTTTTAAGGGCGCACCAACAGTGATTGA
>CAMCZA010000004.1 GCA_945885515.1 Ferrithrix thermotolerans DSM 19514
CGCTGTTCTTGACGCCAACGGTTTGCAGATTCACGGTCGCAACTGCGCAACTCAACGATGTCATCGGGAGTATCAATGATCAAGTCATCACTGGACGCTACACAAGTCTTGCCGCTTGGAGCCGAACTCAGACCGGCTACCTGACGCTCAACTACTAGTCGATCCGTCAAATCGCCAGAATTAATCGCATCATCAATATCACCATAATAATTTCGACAGTATCTAACTGCTGTGGCGCCGAGTACAACCAAATTAAAGTGTGCGTTTCTTCGCACGAGCGGATCAAATGTCCACGAGATTGCCGAAAGTTCGTTTTCTTTGGCCCATTGCCATTGATGCTCCTTGAGAGCTCGACCCACGCCAGAATTAGTTGCGTTGCTGACCACGCCGGTGACGTGTGAGTGAAGTTTTCGATCGCCATTTCCTACGATCCCCAGTGACCCACCTACCAGTTGTTTTACACCGTTGATCAAGCTCGAAGCCAAACTCGCGTATCCACCCGCATGAATAATTGCGATGATCACATCTGGTGGAATTGGCTCTGCCCCACCCCAAACAGCCGTCAACACCTGTGTGAGTTCTCTGGCTCGGTCTGGGTGGTCAACAATCTCTACTTGCACCATTTGAATTAACACTACCCATTCGGCAATGATTGAAGCCATGCCAGTTGAAGTCACAATCGTTAGCCACCCAGTTGCAGCCGAGTCACTTACTCACCTCAGGGATGAAAATACTTCGAATCAATTTTTTCGCGCAGAGTTACGCAGACTTTCGTTGGTTGTGGTCGCCGAAGCAACTCGCAACTTGCCAATAGTTGCGACGCGTGTGCAGACCCCACTTGCGCAAACCGACGGGACAGCGCTTGCGAGTCGTCCAGTTCTAGTTCCTATCTTGCGCGCAGGACTTGGAATGTTGCCCGCCGCAATGGAGCTACTACCTGATGCCGACATTGCCGTAGTTGGTGTTCAACGAGATGAAAAAACTCATATGCCAAGTGAGTATGTTGCAAAACTGCCGGCGCGACTTGATGGGCGTACATGTCTTGTGCTTGACCCGATGCTTGCAACTGGAGGATCACTTGCACATGCTTGCAAGATTCTCGCAGACCGAGGCGCACCGCAACCATTGACAATCGCTTGCGTTCTTGCAGCCCCGGAAGGGATCGAATTCTTGCGATCAACTGGTATGAATCTGCACATCGTCACTGCGTCAGTTGACAGCCATCTGAACGAACACGCATTTATCGTGCCTGGTCTTGGCGATGCTGGCGATCGTCAATTCGGACCCCCGCAGTAGTTATCGCTGAGTAGCGACGCACTAAGCCTTAGCCAAAGAAGGTTGCAGCGACATCTGCAAATAGTGTGAGATCAATTGTTTTAGTTTGGTTTGCAGTAACAGACATATCGGTGCAGGTGATTTCACCAGACTTCAAGACGACCATTTGACCAAACAACTTTCTGTGCACCGCATCTACTGCGGCTAAACCAAAGCGCGTTGATAAAACGCGATCATAACTAGTTGGTGTTCCGCCCCGTTGAATGTGTCCGAGTTGAACAACTCGCGATTCAAAGCCTGTGCGCGCCGAGATTTCTGGAGCGATTACATGAGCGATATCTCCAAGTTGCTCACGACCGTATCGATCAAGTTTTCTCTCGGGCATCTCAAAGGTGCCAGATTTTGGTCTCGCACCTTCGGCAACTACAACTACCGATGCATAACGCCCACGATTATGGCGTCGCTTCACAATCTCAGAAACATCGTCAATGTCGAACGGCACTTCTGGGACCAAAATTGCAGTTGCTCCACCAGCGATTCCAGCGTGCAAGGCAATCCAACCAGCATCGCGACCCATCACCTCTACAACCATTACACGGTCATGACTTTCTGCAGTTGTGTGCAGACGATCAATTGCATCAGTCGCGATTTGCACCGCGGTTTGAAAACCAAAGGTTGCATCGGTGCCGACAACATCATTATCAATAGTCTTTGGTACGCCAATCATCGGTAAACCATGCTTGGTATGCAACATTGATGCAACTGTTAGTGAACCATTGCCACCGATCACGATTAGACCATCTAACTTCAAATCCTTAAAAGTCTGGGCGACGCGGTCAACTCCGTCTGGCTTATCAAATGGGCTGCCGCGACGAGTTCCGAGAATCGTTCCGCCTCTGGGCAAAATTCCGCGAACTGTGAGTGTGTCTAAGTTGATGTAACGCTGTTCGAGTACGCCGTCCCAAGAATCATAAAAACCGATGACAGTATCGCCACTAACATCCACCGCTTTACGCGTGATCGCACGAATTACAGCGTTAAGACCAGGGCAATCTCCGCCACCAGTCAGGACACCGAATTTCACTTTTTGAGTGCCCGACTTCTAGTCGCCGACGCGACGAGCGTCTTCGACCAAATTGATCTGATAGATCACTTCGTCAAGCGCGTCAATTGCTGAGATTGTCGAAAATCGCAATGGATTTTCTGGCGTAACACAACTCGGCACTGGTGCAAGCATCGTGCTCGGTTGAGGATGACAAAATTGAACAACGCTGTATCTTTCGCCAGTGAACTCAGGCGATGCAACAACTCGATGCCAGCCAATTGGTAAAACACCATTCGTAATTCGCTCAAGCATGATGCCAGAGTTAATGATCACGCGACCTTTCGGAGGCAATGCATCAATCCACTCACCTTTGTACTTCACTTGCAGCCCAGGTGCTGTCGCGCGCGGCAGAGCAGTGATCAGATTTATGTCTCCGTGCTCAGCGGCCCAAACATGACCCTGTTCTGATAATTGCTTCATTGGCGGATATCGAATCGCGCGCGTTAACGCCGAGCCATAACCGACCATTTCGTCAAAGAAATTTTCGTGACAGCCAATGCCCACGGCTATGATCCGCAAGAATCTTTTTTGTAGATCAATCATTGCGTCATGAAATTTAAATAACACATCAGTAATGCCCGGAATCACAGACTCGGGCAAGACAGGGTCTGGGTACGACTGCGGATAACGGCGACGAAGTGGATGACCGTGTGGAAGTGGCGTTGACCAGTTGAGCATCTCTTTCCAGTCGGGTTTGTCACTAGATGCTGCAGTCTCAAGCAAAACTCCGGTGTAACCGGTTTGACCATTCGTGCCGTGGGCGACAAATTGTTGCTTTTCTTCAACTGTTTTGGAGAAAAACTCGCGAAGCATTCCATAAGCGGTGTCGAGCAAATCTTCTGAGAGATCATGACTGGTGTAAACAAAGCCTGTTGCAAGACTTTTCATTACTCCATCGACGACTGCCTTGCGGGTCTGGGTTGAACCCTTTTCGAATCCAAGTAGATCAACGTCAAGAATGTCATGACTCACAACAACACGCTATTGGCAGTCTTTATGTTTTTAATTGCTGTGCTTGGTGGCGTTATCTGAGCAAATCTTGGTTATCGCGCAGAAACTGCGTACCCACTCGCCCTCCGCCCTGCCAAGTCGGCTCATCGGAATACTTGATTACGAGATCTAGATATCGTTGCTGTAACAGTTCATCTTCTCGTGTGGTTTCCCAAGTGCCGTCAATTCGAGCATTCATCTCTTCGCACGCCGCAAAGATCTCATCGGCGGTGTTCTTGACCAACTCAACTCCTAAACGCGCCTGATGGCGCTCATCGGAATATTCAGATCTCATTTTCAACATCTCAGAAACTGTTGCCATTCGGTTTTCTTCTTTAATCAAAACCCTTTGAAATATCATGATGTCACCAGCAATTTGGGTTCTACGAATATCGTAAGTGTCTCCATGAACATTAGGCAAATTGAAAAGCCACCGAAACCAAACTATTCCTGTGGCACCAGTAAAAATAAACTTACAGCGAGAAGCCAAATAGACGTCTAAAAAATCTGAGCGATCATTTATCGCGTAATCAATAGTGTTTGGAAAAAGCTGCGAATCAATTTTTGTTGTTAAATCTTTTCCCATTCGAATAACTGGAATGCCTGCCACACAATATCTTTCAGCAACAACTTGGTACACCTGCTCGTCAGCATTTCTCACATTTCGAGGCTTGATAACGGCACCTTCTCTTTGGCGAGCCAAATAATAGGATCCGGACCTAGTTGCGAAACAGACAAAGCTCTGACCTGGAGCAATTCCAATTGACTTTAGAAAACCTTCGCCTTTTATAATATCGTCGGCATGAAAATCCACACTGGGCTTGTCTGATTGCCAAATTGGATCAGATTGATTTTCAAGAAGATTGGTTTTGCTAACCACCACATGGGACGCCCACCAAATGAGTCTTCTTCGAAATTTTCGTTCGTTCCCGTAGATCTTTACGATTTGGTCGTACATTTCTCGAATTTGTGAGTTCGCATCTACCGACAGATTCAGAACAATCGCGCGCGCTAAAGAGCCTTGAACAATGCGGCGACGAATCTCGGGTTCCAGCGGAGCTATGAATCGCGATATCACGGGAGATTCACCAATCAGTAAGACTTCCTTCCTGCGAAATTTAAGCCAAGGAATTACGAACATTAACAAGGGTGCGAGAACAATGAGTTCAAGGATGTGGCGCAAGATCCAGCGACCTAGTGGTTGTTGTACTCCTGCAAATTTGTTGCGAATAAATGCTGGAATCATTAGCAAAACATTAGCTGATCAATCTCATTACAAGATCTAGTCGTTAAGATTTGGATGTTAAAATAATCTTTCGCAAGTTTTGCGGGTGTAGCTCAATGGCTAGAGTCCGAGTTTTCCAAACTCGTTATGCGGGTTCGATCCCCGTCACCCGCTCCAAAAAATAAACTTCAATCATCCACGAGGACTGCTGTTGACCTACCGTAATTTTGACGAAGAGTCGCTTGAACGCGAGTACACTCCGGCATCGCGTATTGAAAATATTCAAGTTTATTTAGATAGTTATAAGGAACGGGGTATGCTTGCCCGCAGAGAATTTTCTCACGAAAAGTTGATTTACGGTGAACATCCCGATGAATGGCTGTGGTATGCCCCAAAGGCTGAGACCAAAAGCAGACGATTAGTTGTTTTTGTCCACGGCGGTTTTTGGCGGCGCCTATCTGCAGATGACGGCACTTTTTTGACACCAAAGTTTCATGAGTTCGGGCAAAACTTTGCATCAATTAATTATTCACTTTGTCCAACCGAAAGCTTAGAAACTCTCGTTGACCAAACATCTCGTGCGATTGATTATCTGGTGACGCGACATGACGCTAAAAACATGACCTTAATCGGTCATTCGGCGGGAGCACATCTAATCGCAATGGCGATGTGTCGGTTCTCGGCACCAGAATTTGCGAGCGCCTTATTTGTTTCGGGTATTTTTGACCTCGAACCCATCAGCCAGATGTCGGTGAACGATGCTGTTCAACTCGATCTCGCTAGCGCTCATAGGTTCTCACCAATTCACTTCGTCAGTCAGGCAAAAAATACACCAGTTGGAATTATTTGGGGAGAAAACGAGACCGGTGAATTCAAACGACAATCACTTGATTTCGCGTCATCTTGGTCGAGCATTGCGGGGCACTCAACGGCAAATTCTCTTGAGATTTCACTTCGCAATCACTTCGATGTCCTTGATGATTTAACTGAACCGACAATAATTCAATTGATCAACTCTAAATTGAACGAGTAAATAACTACCGCTGGATTGCGGTAAACCTCCTCTGCACATCGCTCAACGAATTTTGCCTTAGCAGAAGACAAATCAAGCAGGAAGAAATCAACACCACTTTGCCGCATCAATTTAACGGAAGCACATGACCCTGACCGAATGAAGTCCTCAAATGCCTTTCGCCTTGCTGATCCATTAGAACTATGTAAACCCGCCAGCCGCACGGTGTCTGGAAAACCCGCAAATTCTCTGAACCCTGACATCATAGAAACTGGATGTTGCCAAAAATTTGATGCAAGTATTTGAGAAGACTCAGCATTTTTAGTGAGCCAAAACACTGCGGTTCTATAATCAGACGTGACGGTACTCTGCAAATCTTTGTTTCGCCATTCAGTTTGTTGGTTATTGACTTTTGAAGTGAAATTCAAACCAGAAATAATTAGACCAACAAACACCAAAGAGCCGAATGCATACAACAAAAATACATTTAGGGATCCTTGAGATCGCAAGTCAGTAACGCATCCACAAATTAAAGCGCTGGCAAGCAAAATTACAAGAAACGGCAGCGACGGTCGCAAGCTCGTCCACAAGGGTGTAAAAAATTGGTCGGAAACATTAACATCGAAATTGCGTGCGACTGCTGTCATAACAAGTGACAAAAGCAAAATCAAACTAGCCCACTGAATTAAAATCTTTCGGCTATGGGCGCTTAAGCCAAAATTAATTGCGCTTGCTAACCCAAAGAGCAAACTTAACACCGTTATCAACTGAAAAGCGTAAAGGGTATTATCGGTACCGCTAACGATGCCCGCTCCATCACCTTGGGCAACACACATTTGCGCCAGCGATATTACATATGCACCGCTTATGAACCACATTATTTTCGTGTCTTTATTTTGCTTATGCTTTAGGAAATGAACGTTTAATAATGTAAGAAAGCCAATTCCTCCAAGCGAAAGAATCGAAAGAAACAAAATAGGTAGATACTTAATGAAAGGACCATTATAAATCTGATCCAATTCCGAGCTAGCTAGCCACCCTGGTCGACGAATCACACTTGGTGAACCATTCATCGGGTTACCGTAAAAAAATAATCCTGATATAAAAGTGACCGATAAAACTATAGATCCAAAGCCGAGAATCTTTATTCGTTTTGTTGGCTCAGTAAAAAATTGAAAAAGCGACATCGACCCCAACCCGAAGGCCAGCACGAGACCAGTCGAACTTTTAGAGCCAATCGCACCAAAAAGAATTATTGAAAACAAGATAAAATTCGAACTTTGCGAACGATCCTGTATTGTCTCAACCATCAACAAACAACTCAAACCAAACAACAACGAAAAGAATTGACTAAACGAATTGGCTTGAAAAACATGAAATCCAAAGCCTCGAAAAACTTTCTCGGTATCAAACAAGAAAACGGCGATCAATACATACACTGTGACGACTGAATTTTTCAGTACAGATTTAATTACCTGGAAACTCAAAATCGAACAAACAAACGCGACGACTATTGGCGCGAAGAGTGGTAAAAACTCCGTGACTTGCATAAAAGTCAACTTTGACGCCAAACCAGTCCATGCAAAGGAGAACCAGTGATAGGAAATACTTTCGCCCAGAAGCATCGGATTATGGGACAAACCCCACTTTCCGATACTGAACGACCAAATTTCAGCGAAAGAGTCGTCTGGGAACCAAGGCCGATTTGGTCTTGTGCCAAGAACTCTTATCCAACAAAATAAGCCCGATAACGAAAATAGGGCAAGCACTATTACACGAAAAAATAAAGACTTTGAAGCAAAAAACTTATGACCTAGAAACAGAATCGTCAGAAAAATCGCGACATACAACGTCCAAAACCACTCGGGGGCCAACCCGAATAGTGCCGCGACTGCCAACCATTTAACTGCTTTTGGTTCTTCAATTCTCTCTTCCACCAAATTTTGCTTTGGTTGAATTCGCCAAACAAAGCAGGAAAAAATTAAAAGAGCGAACTGGCTAAAGATTGCGAGTATTAGTCCCGTATATGTGAGGACAATGACATAACTAATTGTCGTAAGAGTGGCGCCCAGACAAAAACCCAATCCGACTCGAGAAAGTATGGGCAACCTATCCAGAGATTTCAAGACCAATAAAATTGTGGTTCCAACAAATGTCTGCGCTAAAACTAAGAGCACTGTCAGTCCTGCCCCGAGCAGATCAAACCTTGTCAATAGCAGCAACAGCAACAGCCAGAACAACAGTTGTCTATGAGTGTTCGTGAGCACATTGACTTTTCTAAGCTCCAACCTCATTAGGTCAAAACTCTAGTCGCAACTCAACCGAAATTAATCTGCTGGATTAGATTTGGCAGGTGCATAAGAATCCAAATCTGCTGGGTGTAGGGCTGATATTGATAAGCAGCATTGGATTTGGACTTTCTCCAACATTTGCCAACTTTGCATATGACAACGGTGCAAGCGTTGTCGGCACCCTGCTGGCGCGCTTTGTGGTTGCGACGGTGCTGATGCTTGTAGTCAGAAAACTGTTTTCCCGTGATGCATCTTGGCCAAAGCCGATGGTCTTTACAAAATTGTTCTTGCTGGGTGCTTTCGGATATTTCATTGCCACTTTGCTTTACTTCACCGCACTGAAAAATATTGATAGCGGACTGGCGATCATTATCGTCTCATGTGGGCCAGTGATTGTTGTGTTGTTGTCGTGGTGGTTGCTCGGCACCAAACCCAGTCGAATCATTGTTGTATGCCTAGCTTCGACATTTATCGGAGTCGCAATCGCCGCTGGGCAAGTTGGCAGCGGTGACACATTTAGCATCGTTCTTGTCTTAATTGTCGCGGTTGAATATTCGTTTTATGTAGTTTTTAGTTCGCAAGTCTTGCCACAAGTTGATCTGCTTACTGGTGTCACGATCGTGATGTTTGGCGCAGCCAGTTCATTCGTAATTTATTTTTTCGCAGCGCCATCTTCAGTTCCACTGGATTTTCCAAATACAGCAATTGGCTGGATTAGTGTTTTGATGCTGGCAGCAGTCGCGACTGTTATCCCAACAGCATTTTTATACGCGGGCATGAAACTAATCGGCACGGGCAAAACAGCAGTACTGCAAACATTTGAACCCGTATCTTCAATCGTTGCTGGCGTAGTGTTTCTTGGCGAGCCTTTGACTACACCTCGTGTCATAGGCGCAATATTTGTGATTGGCGCAGTTGCTTTGCTTGCGGCCTCAGAATCTCGCAATGGATCGTCAATAGCCCACTAGAAGTAAGCGGCGATACCGTTAAAGCGATGTCAAATTCTCTTTGCGTGATTGGTGATTTTGCGTGGGATGTTTTGATCCGCACGAACAACAACCTGCTTAAAGGCGGCGACTCATTCGGCGAGGTGATGCTTACCCCAGGCGGCAGTGCTGCGAACTTGGCGGTGTGGGCTCAGCGATGCGGTCTTGAGACCCACTTCATCGGCAAGATCGGCCGAGACCGATTCGGTCAACTTGCTCGCGAAGATCTTGAAAGCGAGTCGGTCATCCATCATCTTGTTGAGACCGAAGCACACAAAACAGGAAGTGTCGCTGTTTTCGTCGATCAAACTGGGGAGCGAAGCATGGTCTCTGGGCACGGAGCAGATTTTTATCTGATCCCATCTGAATTGCCAAAGCAAGTTATTTTATCTGCAAATCATTTGCACCTGACTGCATGGAGTTTTTTCACTGATCCTCCGAGATCAGCGTCACGCACGGCAGCACAAATCGCACGGCAACAGGGACTAACCATTTCGTTTGATCCAGCCTCATTTCAAATGATTCAAGAAATGGGCATTGATCAGTTTTTGTCTTGGACCAAAGACCTTGACATCAGTATTCTCTTTCCAAATTACGATGAAGGTCGGGTTCTCACAGGTTGTGACGATCCACAGGATATTGTCAGGTCTCTCGCCAAAATATATAACGATGCGTTAATTATTTTAAAACTTGACGCCGATGGCGCTCTCGTCTTTGATGGCACGACCACGACGCAAATTGCTCCCGCAACAAATAATTTGGTTGATGCAACAGGTGCGGGAGACTCGTTTGCTGGAGCATTTCTCGCCCACTATTTGCAGTCAAATTCTGCGGTTGATGCCGCGAACTTTGCCACCAAAGTTGCAGCCTGGGTCATTGAACATCTGGGCGCCCGCCCAACGCCTGACGGCCGCTTAAAACAAATTATCAAAAACCGATAATTAACGCAGACTATCTGCGGCGGGATTTGCGGTGGTTCGGGTCGTTGTCGGTGGGCGGCTTATTTGTGAGTGGGCCAATTTCTTGAATGATTGATTCAATAGTTGGTATTGGTCCTGCTTTGTGAATATCAATCGCTAAACGCATCGCAGCCAAATGCTCAGGCGAAGTACCACAACAGCCGCCTACTATTCGCACTCCGGCGTTAATCGCCATATCTGCGTATCGCGACATTAATTCTGGCGTACCTGAATATTTAATTTCAATTCCTTCAAATCGTGGAATACCACAATTTCCTTTTGTAACGATTGGGATTTGTGCGTGATTCGCTGCTGCATTCATCTCAATAGCAGTAACTAAAATATCCGATGCTCCAACCCCGCAATTGGCACCCATCGCAACTGGCTGAACTGAAAGTCCAGCGAAAACTGCAGCGAGACCATCGGGTTTCAATCCCATCATTGTGCGACCAGCAGTATCAAAACTGCAAGTCGCAACATACGGCATGCCGACATTGATCGCCGCCTGCGCCGCAGCCTGAACTTCTTCAACTGCCGACATAGTTTCGATCCATGCAACATCGGCTCCGCCGTCTTTGAGACCACGAATTTGTTCTTCGAAAGTGTCGATTGCCTCTTCTGGTGTAAGCGCACCAAGTGGATCAAACAGTTCGCCCGTTGGCCCAACCGAACCAGCCACAACTACCGGGCGCGCGCACGCATCAGCAACTTGTCGCGCCAGTTCGGCGGCTCTCTTTGCAAGTTCATATGTTCTGGCCTGAGCATTGTGCAATTTCAAACGATGACGATTGGCACCGAACGTATTTGTCAAAATAATGTCAGCACCAGCATCGACAAACTGTTGATGCAAACCCGTCACTCGTTCGGGATGAGAATCTAACCAAAACTCTGGCGGCTCTCCCGAAGTTAAGCCGATTGCAAAATAATTTGTGCCTGTTGCGCCATCGGCAAGAATCACCTTTTCAGTTGCAAGAAGATCACCGAGAGATGTTTGCATGACCAATTATCGCAGATATTTCGTGACTGAAGGAGTTATCCCATTACCGTTCCAGAAGTGTTCTGCACTTCACGCAGGCGAGAGAACGCACCGATGTTGATCGCTCGCCCAGATCGAGGTCCGACATATGAGATTGGTTCAACATCATGGTTTCGTCCCTTTTCGGCAGCCTCAATCAATAACCGCATAAAAATTGCAGCCATAGGCGCATTCTTGAACTGGTTTCCACTCGTGCCACAAGCCATAAAAAACCCGTCGATACTTGAGCGATCATAAATTGGCACCCAGTCGTCAGTTGCGTCGTAGAGCGCGCCGATACCTGACGGCGAAACTGGCACACCGAACTCGGGCATCCGTCGTGCCAGCCGCAACATCATCGTCTCCCAAATCTCAACAGTTGTCTCTTGGCGCCACTCATCTGCGTCGTCTATCCAGTGCAATTCGTCGCAGGCAGGCTCTGTGCCACCAAGATTTATTGTGCCGCCAAGATGTGGTCTGAAATAAATACCAGTATCTAGATCAGCCACAACTGGCACATTGTCTTCAAGTTTGAAACCAGTTGGCGCTGGTGCAACATAAACCTCTTGGCGCAGTGGTCGATGTCGAATATTCATTTCTTCTGCAACACCAGCCATACGATTAATTTTGCTGGCATGTGGTCCGGCCGCATTGATAACAATTGCTGCATCAATGCGCTCACCCGAAGCGAGCGTCACGCCTGTTATGCGAGTGCCGTCGTTGTCGATTGATACGACTTCTTCTTTGAACCGAGTCTGCGCGCCGTTAACTTTTGCGGCGTTGACCAAGTTATGTGCAGCCAACATTGGGTCATCCATGAAACCACTCAGTGGATCATAAAGTCCAGAGAGTTCTCCGACTGCATCATCACCAAACGCTGGGTCATCAATTCTTTTTGGTGGCCAGTAACTACCGGCATCAAGGGCTGGAAATTTTTTACGAAGTTGATCAGCACTGAGAATTTCATAGGGTATGCCGATGTCTTCCCAGATCTTTCGAACCGACTCGCCGTCGTAACCTGCAGTTCGATAAACCAAATAACCAGTACGAACAAATTTTGCCATACCGTCTGGATCGGTGGCGCCCAAATATTCGGCCCAGTTTTCCCAGATTGATGCCGACTCCCACGCCATTAACACAGCGTCATGTGTCGAATAGCTGAAACGAATTATCGCCGATGAGGCCGATGTTGACCCAGCCCCAGCTGCCGAACCTTTGTCAACTATGACAACTGAGCGACCAGTTTTCGCTAGTTCTAATGCAACTGCTCCGCCGATTACCCCTGCGCCAATGACGACGACATCGGTTTTCACTGACTTGCCATTACCTCGCGCTGCCAGGCTGCAGTATCGGCAACACTATTAAAAGTAAACGAATGCAGACCAACGATATTTAACAACTGAGCATCTTTTGCTAAACCTGAAACGAGTTCTGTCGGGTCATAACCAGCAGGTGAAAGCATCTTCATGATTGATGCTTTGTTTTTGCTGAGGTATCGCATTGATGCGCCGACACCTACGCGCACACCAAGACTCATTAAGCGAGCGCGATCGACAACACCAGGAACCCCGAGTTGTATCGGCATCACAAACCCGTTGTCACGCTCAATTTTGAGCCATTGACGAATTTGCGCTACATCAAAACACATCTGTGTTGATGCCAAACCTTGCACGCCCGCTTCTTGCAAAAGTTTTTGCTTGTCGTATAGCGCAGTACTCAGGGCTTCACGACTGATGAACGCGTGACCATCTGGATAACTTCCAAAGCCAACTCGCGAAACACCACTATTGCTATCTAAAAAGTCACGCAATAGTTCAATGCCATCTGTATACGGGCCGGCAGGCTTTTCTGCATCTCCAGCAATTAAAAAAACTTCTTTGATGCCATGCTCACGCACCCAAGTCGCAAGTTTCTGAACATGCTCGCGAGACTCGACAAGTCGTGCAGCAAAGTGTGGGACTACCTCGTGACCGGAAGCAATCAGCCTTGCCGAAATCTCTTGTGTCGCCGAAATGCCTTTTACTGGCGAACATGTGACTGAAACTGGTGCACCGATTGGTAAATCTAAAATTGCTTGCTCGATACTCTTCATCGGAATGAGCTCATAGCGCATACCGCTAACCAGGGTTTTTACCGCTGGGCTTACTTCAGTGGTTGATTTTTTTAGGCGAGAGAAAATTGACATTGACAAAATACTAGAGGCAAGTTGCCTCCAAACACAGCGTCAAGCCAATGTTTGTAGTAAACGACTTAGGCAAATGTGTCGGGCAACACACTTTTGCGTTTAGCAATATATTCTTTGAGTTCTTCGTCAATTGCATCGTCAAGTGGCGGGGCAACATAACTAGCAAGGCGTTCTTTCCAGATCTTGTTCGCGCGCTTCGCCGAATCGTCCCCGCCATCTTCAAGCCATTGTTCATAACTTGAGTTATCCGATGTAGTTGATCGATAGAAGGCGGATTCAAAGTTCGCAAGAGTGTGCGCCGTGCCAAGAAAGTGGTTACCAGGTGGATTTTCGCGAATTGCATCGAGGGCCTGACCGTTAGGCGAAACATCCAAGCCTTTGGCAAAAGTTGCCATCATTCCAAGTTGGTCGTCATCCAATATAAATTTCTCATAACCAATTGCGAGCCCACCTTCAAGCCAGCCTGCCGCGTGCAGAACAAAATTCGTGCCCGCCATCATCGTTGGGATCAATGTCGCCGCGCTTTCATATGCAGCCTGCGCATCTGGAAGTTTTGATGCGGTCAACGAACCACCCGATCGAAATGGGACTCCGAGTCGGCGTGCAAGCGCGGCCATTGTGTACAGCACGATCGCGGGTTCAGGAGTACCAAATGTTGGCGCACCTGTTTGCATTGACATCGAAGAAGCAAACGACCCCATGATCACCGGAGCGCCTGGCCGCACCAACTGCGTGAACATCATTCCGGCAAGAGCTTCGGCGAGAGTTTGAGTCGCGACGCCAGCAGAAGTCGACGGCGCCATTGCTCCAGCCAAAATGAACGGAGTAATAATTGTCGCTTGATTGTTTAATGCATACACCTCGGCAGATGCGAGCATTGAAGCGTCCCACACCAATGGCGACGACGCGTTAATCAAACTTGTCATCACTGTTCGATCTTGCAAATCTCCGCCAAAACCAATGCGGGCCAATTCGACACTGTCTTGTGCACGCTCTCCTGCAGTGACTGAGCCCATGAAACCTTTGTCGCTGTATTTGATGTGCGCATAGACCATGTCAAGGTGACGCTTACTTACTGGTATATCAACCGGCTCACAAACCGTTCCGCCTGAGTGATGAATACGGGGCGACATGTACGCGAGCTTGACGAAATTTTGAAAGTCAGTGATGGTTGCGTAGCGACGGCCGTTGTCGATGTCGTAGGCAAAGGGTGAACCATAGTTCGGTGCAAAGACTGTTGCGTCTCCGCCAATTTGCACATTGTTAAGTGGGTTGCGCGCGTGTTGGGTATAGATTCTCGGCGCAGTTGCTGAAACTAATTTGCGACACATCCCGCGCGGAAATCTCACGCGAGTACCAGTGACATCAGCACCGGCGTCTTTGAATCGCGCAATCGCCGACGGATAATCGCGAACCTCGATTCCTACTTCTTCGAGAATTGTGTCAGCGTTGTGTTCAATGATTTCAAGACCTTCATCAGAAACCAATTCGTAAGGTTTGATCAACCTAGTGATGAACGCGTCTCGACCAGGCTCATGCGACGAACGCATGGTCTGCCGACCTGCTCGCCCACCCGAACGTTTCGTGCGATCTACGTCAGTCATGTGAACTAGTCTGCCACGCCGCTAGTTGGACGGCGACGGCGGCCAGATCTTCCAGACCCATCATTTGTAGCTACGGGTTTAGTTGGTAAATCAATAACCGTCGCCAAATTCGGTGTCAGCGCAGTTTTATGAGGAAAGGCCATTGCTTCAACGAATAACTGTTGAAAACGAGGCTCAGTCGCTGTCTCAATTTTGGTCACGCCGCGAACTGTTGCTTCCATTTCATTTCGCAATTTTCGTGAAAGCAAAGACTGCACCGCGCCCGCACCTGCGGCATTACCAACTGAACGCACACCAGCAACGGGACAATCTGGTACGAGCCCAAGCACCATCGCATAAACCGGATCAATGTGCGCGCCAAAAGCGCCAGCAAGTCGAATGTCGTGCACAACTGGTGAGCCGGCATGTTCAACAAGCAAATCAATGCCCGCTCGCAATGCTGCTTTGGCTAGCTGAATGGCACGAACATCATTTTGTGTCACGAACAACTTCGTCTCACCATGTTCGTAGAACATATATGAAAAGGTTCGATCATCACCAACTATTCGTTTTGATTTCGCGGATAATTCACCACGCACAACGCCATCGGTATCGATGATTCCACTCAGATACATTTCGGCAATCACTTCGATAATTCCAGAGCCACAGATGCCAGTGATTGCCGTATCTCCGAGAGATTCGGCAAAACCTATTTCGTTGCTCCACAAATCTGATCCAATTACTTTGATTCGTGGTTCGAGTGTCAAACGATCAATTCGCACATGTTCTATTGCGCCGGCAGTTGCACGCTGACCTGCACTAATTTGTGCACCTTCAAATGCAGGCCCCGTCGGGCTTGACGCAGCGAACTGATGAACAGTATTGCCGAGAACAATTTCGGCGTTAGTTCCGATGTCAACTAACAGTTGCATCTCGCGTGAACGGTGAGGACCTTCAGCGAGAATCGCCGCGGCAGTATCAGCGCCAACATGGCCGGCAATACACGGGCCGACATAATAACTTGCGTTCGGTAAATCAAGATCAAGTTCGCTGGCCCAACCACTAACCGATTCGTTGGTCGCTAATACAAACGGCGCCATTCCAAGCGGAGTTGGGTCGATGCCCAACACGATGTGGTGCATGATCGGGTTGCCGACAATTGTTATTTCTAAAACACTCGATCGAGAAATGCCAGCACTCTTCACGAGATTACCCACAAGGTCGTCGAGCGCAAGTCTGATTGCTTTCGTCAATTCACGATCGCCACCCGGATTCATCATCACATACGAGACACGACTCATTAAGTCTTCGCCGAAACGAATTTGCGGATTCATCAATCCATAACTGCCGATAATCTCGCCTGTCAAAAGTTCACACAAGTGACCTGCGACAGTTGTTGAACCGACATCAACGGCGATTCCGTAGGCGGCGTCAACAAAACCAGGCCAAGCAGCAACTATCTGATTGAGATTTTCGGTGTGACGAACCGCGACTGTCACTTCGCCATCAGCTTTGGCCATCGCCGAATGCAAGGTGCTGAGCGCGCGGCGCGCAACTTGCGGTGCTTTTACTTTGTGTTGTGCGGCAACTGCGTTAGCGAGAGCATCTGCAGCGCTTACCGAGTCGCCGAGTTGCGCCTCTGGAATCGTCAAATAATACAAACTAAAACTTGGGTCAACAGTTATCGGTTCAAGATCCAAGTCTTTTCGCACGATTTGCTTGTGCACTTGGCTAATCGCGGGCACATCGATTACGACATCGCCACAAATTTTTGCGGCGCAACCCAAACGATTGCCTTCAACCAACGCGCGCTTCGCACGGTAGTTAGTTTCGGTTTCGGCAGGTGCTGACAGCGATGACTCGCTTACAGTGATGCCCCACTTTGCAAACACTCCAGTAGACGGGGTGATCTGACAACGACCACAAATTCCGCGACCACCACAAACAGAGTCAATATCGGCGCCTAGTTGGCGGGCTGCTTCAAGAACCGTTACGCCGTCTTGAACAACGCCATCTAGTCCAGACGGCGTAAAGACGACACGGTGCTCCATGCTTTTAATTATTCAGTCTTGCGTCGACCACGACTATTTCGAGCGGCACGGTCGGCATTGACTTCGTTCGGGTCTCGGTTGGCGCGAATCCAGGCTGAACAATTTTCGTCATTGCCAACAAGAACATCTGCCGCCATCACGAGTGTTTTGACTTCAGGATGAAGTGGATTCATAATCGCCGAAGTCATACCAGCGCCAATTGCCATTGCCAAAAATGTGCCAGTGATGTTGTTGCGAGATGGAATACCGAAACTGACATTTGACGCACCACAAGTCGTATTGACTTTTAGCTCTTCGCGCAAACGACGAATGATTTTGAATGCCGTTCGCCCTGCATCGCCCATTGCCCCAATTGGCATAACCAAAGGATCAACGACGACATCACACGCAGGTATGCCATAATCGGCGGCATGTTGAACTATTTTTTTTGCCACGGCAAAGCGTTCATCGGGATCCATGCTGATGCCTGTCTCATCATTCGAAATTGCAACAACTGCTGCACCGTATTTAGCAACGAGTGGAAGCACACGCTCAAGATTTGCTTCTTCGCCTGTTACAGAGTTGACAAGTGCTTTGCCCCTATACACAGCGAGCCCTGCTTCAAGAGCGGCGATAATTGAAGAGTCAATTGACAACGGAACATCAGTGATCGACTGCACGAGTTGAATTGCTTTTGCCAACAATGCCGGCTCATCAGCCAACGGAATACCCGCGTTGACATCGAGCATGTGCGCGCCAGCCGCAACTTGTGCCAGTGCATCAGATTCGACACGACTGAAGTTGCCCTCTTTCATTTCGGCTGCAAGAAGTTTGCGCCCAGTTGGATTGATCCGTTCGCCAATCATCACGAATGGTCGCCCGAAACCGATTACAACTTCTTTGGTCTCCGACGAAAGTACTGTGTCTGTCATATTTGCTCTTTCTTTTTTCTTTCTTTATTCGTTTTCTTCTAGTTCTTCTAAAGCCAACAAGGCATCAGAACTAATCGCTGAGTTGTCAACATCGGCTTCGTATCCGCCAGCAAATGCCAATCGTCCAAGTCTCTCACGCGAATATTCTCCATCAAGTCGATCAGCTTCGCGTTGCGCCGCTTCGCCAAGGTCTCCTACTAGTGGAAAACTAATTCGACGCCACTGAGCAATGTCTTCATCGGCTGTGTAGATGTGAGCTTTACGTTTTGCGCGATCAATCGCCCGTTGAAACTTGTCGGAGAGTTGAACCTGTTTGCGCTCTCGACCAGCCTGCGCGTTTACTTGCGCCGGGATATCGCGCCACATAATCACAATCACTTCATTGCTTCCGCGGGGCATTAGTTATTCTCCCTTGATTTCGTCTGATTTGCTCTGCGATTTGAATAAAACCGGAATCGCTTCGGCAAAATGCTTCAATCCGACATGGCGATGCTCAAACGACAGGCCGAGTCTGTGAGCGGCATCTTGCCCTGCGCTCACAATCTCTTGATCAACAGTTTGTGAAAACAACACGACACGACGATAGTTGCCGAAGTAAGCGCTTAGTAACTCTGGATGATCTTCCAAACCGAGACCCTGCCAGACCAGCGCGTCAAAGTGCTTGGCGAGAAAATCAGTCAAATAAAAAGTGCCTGGTTCTTGGTCATGTGCATTTAAGAAATCAGTCGTGCCTGCAAAGAACTCGTAACAGTGCGCGCCAGGCAGGCGATTCACAGTTGGATATTTTTCGAGGAGAAGATCTAAATGACCGCCAGTTCCGCAGTCGGCATATGCAACAAAGATTTGACGCCCAGGATTCTGTTCAAGCAATTCAGCAACTTGTGGCGTGATGTTCTCGGGACGATTGTGTAAATTCGCAGGCAGATACTTAACTTCAACCGATTCTTCAAAGTCTGAGGCCCGAAGCACAGCACGCAACTCGGTGACTAGTGCACCACAAGCAATTATTAACGGGCGCGTGTCAGATGACATCGCAAATTAAAACTTAGGCGACTGATGGGCCAGGTGGCTCGGCATTTCGCAAACGACGAGCACCCACGAGTTGCTTGGCAGTTTCTGAAGCAACCGCAGCATCACGACAATAGGCATCAGCACCGACAGCGACACTGAACTCTTCGTTGAGTGGCGCGCCACCAACGAGAATGATGTACTTATCGCGAATGCCCTTTTCCTTCATCGTGTCGACGACGACTTTCATATATGGCATTGTCGTTGTCAATAGTGCCGACATTCCGAGAATGTCCGGCTTGTGCTCTTCAAGTGCCGCAAGATATTTGTTGACATCTGTGTTGATGCCAAGATCAACAACTTCAAAACCAGCACCCTCCATCATCATCGCAACCAAGTTCTTGCCAATGTCATGAATGTCGCCTTTGACGGTACCGATAACAACTTTGCCTACCGACTCTGCACCGGTCTCAGCCAGGAGTGGTCGCAATATCGCCATTCCACCTTTCATCGCGTTTGCTGAAAGCAAAACTTCAGGCACAAATAAAATTCCGTCACGAAAGTCGATTCCGACTATTCGC
Organism: Ferrithrix thermotolerans DSM 19514; assembly: GCA_945885515.1. GTDB lineage: Bacteria > Actinomycetota > Acidimicrobiia > Acidimicrobiales > Ilumatobacteraceae > BACL27. The sequence goes on from CAMCZA010000004.1 coordinate 19,178, forward strand.
ATTCCTTCAACAAGCGCATCTTGTAAAACTTTTGTTGGCGTCCATCCACGATCCAGCAAGATCGTTGTGCCTTCGATGATCTCTGGTCCGAGACCATCGTAAAGATCGTCGTGCATTTGGGCTGTGAGATCGTCGTCTGATAACTGGGCGAGATCGATGTCTTCAAATTCTTCGTTGCTCACAGCTGCTCCATTTTAGGCTTGTTAGATAATCGGGGTTCTCTAGGTTCGCTGAGATCACTCAGTACAACGAAATGAAACGCTATCAGTTTGCGTGACTGAAGAACTTGACCGTCTGGGAAGAAAGTGGCGGGTTTCCAAGAATTATGTCGGCGGCCTTTTCGGCAATCATCATCGTCGGCGCGTAGATGTTGCCGTTGGTCACATACGGCATCACTGACGCGTCAACTACTCGTAAACCCGTCATCCCCCGCACCCGCATTGTCAACGGATCGACCACCGACATCTCACCGGTACCCATTGCACAAGTACACGATGGGTGGTACGCGGTTTCACCGTCACGGCGAACCCAGTCAAGAATCTGCTCGTCGGTGTTTATTGCTGGGCTTGGCGAAATCTCGCCACCGTCGAATTTAGAAAATGCCGGCTGGGCAAGAATTTTTCTCGCCGCTGCAATTGCCTCAACCCACTCTTGACGATCTTCGTTGGTGGATAAATAATTAAGTCGCAATTCAGGTTTGACGCGGACATCTGGTGATTTAATTCGAACTGAGCCTCGCGAATTTGAATACATTGGCCCGATATGGACTTGATATCCATGACCGCCAGAAGGTGCTGTGCCGTCATAACGAACCGCAATCGGTAAAAAATGAAACATCAAGTTCGGATATTTGAAAGATTCATTGCCGCGGATAAACCCTCCACCTTCAAAATGATTTGATGCACCCGGTCCACGACGAAAAAGCCATTGCAAGCCGATCCATGGTCTCTTGTGAAACTTGAGCATCGGATTCAGCGACACGGGTTGCTTGCACGAGTGCTGCACATATACCTCAAGGTGATCTTGCAAATTTTCACCGACACCTGGCAAGTGATGTACGGGCTCAACACCAACAGTTTTCAAATATTCAGAATTACCGATGCCTGAGACTTGCAACAACTGTGGTGAATTAAAAGACCCACCACACAAAATAACTTCATGCGCACTCACTGCTCGCTTGCGACCAAACGGTAACTCAAAATTGACACCAGTAACTTTTTTGTTCTCAATATTTAACTTCGTAACAAGAGCGCGGCACTTGACAGTCAAGTTTTTACGATGCATTACCGGGTGCAAATACGCACGGGACGCACTAAGCCGTCGACCTCGCCGCACATTGCGATCAAACGCAGCAAAGCCCTCTTGTTTGTAACCGTTCACATCTGTTGTTAATTCATGTCCTGCCTGTTGCACCGCTTCGAAGAATGCACCGAATAATGGGTTCTTAACTGGTCCTCGTTCTTGTACAAGAGGTCCGTCGTGTCCACGAAACTCGTCGTCGCTTCCAGCCGCTAAACAGTTCTCGAGCTTTTTAAAATATGGCATGCAATGTGCGTAATCCCAAGTCGACATGCCGGGGTCACTCGCCCAACGCTGATAATCAAGTGGGTTGCCCCGTTGAAAGATCATTCCATTGATGCTTGATGATCCGCCTAAAACTTTGCCACGACCCTGTGTCACTCGACGATTATTCATGTGCGGCTCTGGCTCTGAAACATAAAGCCAATCATAAAAACGGCTGCCAATTGGAAAGGTCAAAGCAGCCGGCATGTGAATGAAAACATCCCACCAATAATCGGGGCGACCCGCTTCAAGTACGAGCACTTTATTTTTCGGGTCAGCACTCAATCGATTCGCGAGCGCCGAACCAGCCGAACCCCCACCGACGATGACAAAGTCGTAGACGGTCTTGAGTTTTTTCAAATCACTCCCTGCATGCGAGCAGCCTCAAGAGTGTTCTCAAGCAAGCACGCAATCGTCATCGGCCCCGTGCCGCCAGGCATTGGCGTGATCGCTCCAGCAATTGCCTGAACGGCATCAAAATCAACATCGCCGACAATTTTATTATTAATTCGTGTTACGCCGACATCAATAACAGTTGCCCCAGGCTTGACATGCGCCGCTGTGATCATTTTCGCTGCACCTGCAGCGGCGATAATTATGTCCGACTCACGACAAACTTCGATCAGGTCAGTTGTCAAACTGTGTGCAACTGTCACTGTTGCGTCGGCACCACGACGAACAAGCAACAATACCTGCGGCAAGCCAACAAGTGCCGATCGACCGATCACCGTGACACGCTTACCAGCAGTTTGAATCTTGTATCGCTCAAGTAATCGCATCACCCCAAGCGGCGTACATGGCACATGGCCTGGTAACCCACGAACGAGACGACCGAGTGATTTCTCGGTTAATCCGTCCACATCTTTTTCGGATGGCAACAACGCCAACACTGCCTCAGTGTTGATGTGTTTTGGTAGCGGCAACTGCACCAAGATTCCGTGCACGCTTTTGTCGGCAACTAAATCGCTGACTGCCTTTTCAACCTGGGCCTGAGATGCATCGGCAGGCAACTGCAAACCTTTTGACACCATGCCGGCTTCTTGAGCCTTTTTGTGTTTGTTGGCCACATATATATGACTCGGTGCGTCATCACCAGTCAGCACAGTAGCCAGACAGATCTTCGGGCTACCGGCCGCGGTGATAGTGGCTTTGATTTTGGCAACCGTCTCGTCTCGCAACTGCATGCCGTCAAGCAGCAATGCGCCACCTGGAGTGCGCCTAACTTGCGAACTCATGAAAGCCCGACGATTTCACCGTTCGCGTCGAAGTCAATAATTGCAGCCGCAGGCTTGGTGCCGAGTCCTGGCATCGTGCGCATGTCTCCACAGATTGGATAAATAAAACCCGCGCCAATCGACGCGCGAACTTCTCGCACATTTAGTGTGTGACCCGTTGGAGCACCACGAAGTGACGCATCACCCGAAATTGAGAGGTGAGTCTTGGCCACGCAGATTGGCAGTTTTGCAAAGCCATTATCTGTATAAGTCTTTATTTGCTTATTGGCAAGACTCGTGTAATCGACTTTTGCTGCGCCATAAATTGTCGTCGCAATCTTCTCAATCTTTTCTTTGAGAGATGCCTCATCTGGATACAAGAAGTGGAAACTATTCTTGTCGTTGCACGCTTCAACAACTGCCTTGGCTAAATCAACGGCACCTGCCCCGCCATCTGCGAAGTGGGTACAGACTGCAACGCGGGCACCCGCACCTTCAGCAATTTTACGAATCGCCTCGTGCTCTGACTTATGGTCAGTTGGGAAACCATTAATCGCCACAACCGGCGAGACACCGTGGGCTTTGACGTTTTCAATTTGCTTGACCAAGTTTGCTGCACCTGCAATAACATCGTCCGGATTTTCTTTGAGCAGGTCTTCAGGCAATGCTTTGCCAGCAACAATTTTGTATTTGCCCGAGTGTGCCTTGAGTGCTCGCACGGTCGCAACCAAAACTGCGGCATCGGGAACTAGCCCAGATGCGCGACATTTGATATTGAAAAACTTTTCTGCGCCCATGTCGGCTCCGAAACCAGCCTCGGTAATTAAGTAGTCGCCTGAATGAATACCGATTAAGTCACCGACAATGGACGAGTTGCCGTGAGCAATATTGCCGAAAGGTCCTGCATGAACAATCACCGGTGTATTTTCGATTGTCTGCAACAAGTTTGGCTTGATCGCCTCGCCCATGATTACGGCCATTGAACCTGCTCCACTTAATTGCTCTGCAGTTACTGGTTTGCCTTGCGAGTCGTAGCCGACGACGATGCGTGAAAACCGGGCCCGCATGTCTTCTTTTGAAGTTGCAAGCGCAAGAATCGCCATCACTTCTGATGCTGCAGTGATGTCGAAACCAGTTTGACGTACGACACCGTCTTCTTTTGTACCAAGACCGATTATCAAATTTCGCATTGAGCGATCATTGACATCCATTACTCGTCGCCAAGTGATGTTATTGATGTCAAGATCTAATTCGTTTCCCTGATGCAAATGATTATCGACCATTGCTGAAAGCAAGTTGTGTGCCGCAGTCACTGCGTGAAAATCCCCAGTGAGATGCAAATTCAATAACTCCATTGGAATCACTTGGCTATACCCGCCACCGGCAGCGCCGCCCTTGATGCCGAAAGTTGGCCCCATGCTCGGCTGACGCAAACTGATCGTGGCTTTTTTGCCGATGTGCTTCATCGCTTGACCAAGACCGACAGTGGTTGTTGTCTTACCTTCACCAAGTGGAGTTGGCGTGATCGCCGTGACCACTACATATTTTGCTTTTGGACGAGTCTTCAAAGAATCAATTGCTTCCAAACTTATTTTGGCGAGACTTTTGCCATAGGGCTCTAAGAACTCGGCGCCAATGCCCATCTGGGCCGCAATTTCTGTAAGCGGTTTAGCCGTGGCTTTACGCGCGATTTCAAGATCTGATGGGAATCCCATTACTCCTCTTTCTCAATGTTTCCGTACTTAGTAGTTTTGTAGCGACCCTCTACTCTATAGACGCAAGATAACCGTCTAAAGACCTTCTAGAGTCGCTAAAGTTTGAAACACTAGTTAGTACTAACTGTCTACTCTGGAGCAAAGATCAGTGGCGCAAAGAATGACCAAGCAAAAATTTGAACCTAACATGCGAATCACTGAACCAATGGTTCGTGAAAATGGCAAGTTGCGTGTCGCCTCATGGCAGGAAGCGCTGACTAAGGCGGCAACTGGATTAGCCAACGCACGCGATGCGTTCTCACCATCTGCTGTTGGCTTCTTCTCATGTTCAAAATCAACCAACGAAATGAACTTCATCGCTCAAAAATTTGCTCGTGCAGTCATCGGCACGAACAATATTGATTCTTGTAATAGAACCTGACACGCCCCTTCGGTGGTCGGTCTGGCCACTGTTTTTGGAGCAGGCGGAGGAACAAGTTCTTACGCCGAAGTGGAAACTACTGACGTAGTCGTGTTGTGGGGCTCAAACGCTCGCGAAGCACATCCAATTTATTTTCATCACATCTTGCAAGGTGTTCGTAATGGTGCGAAATTATTCGTCGTTGATCCACGTCGCACAGCGTCGGCTGAGTTTGCAGACATTTGGCTCGGTCTGAATATCGGCACCGATGTTGCATTGTCAAACACAATTGCACGCGAAATTATTCACGCTGGTTTGGCCAACAAAGAATTTGTTGAAGGCAGCACGACGGGGTTCGTTGAATACGCCAACTCGGTTGAAGAGTGGACACTCGAGCGCGGCAGCGAAGTAACTGGCGTGCCGGTTGATGCGATTCGTGAACTTGCTCATGCCTACGCCAAAGCAGGCACCGCCCAACTTTGTTGGACACTCGGAATCACAGAACACCACAACGGTGTTGACAATGTTCTTTCGCTGATTAATCTTTCGCTGTTGTGTGGACATGTTGGCCGAACCGGTTCTGGTCTGAGCCCGTTGCGCGGACAAAACAATGTTCAGGGTGGCGGCGACATGGGTGCTCTGCCAAACAAGTTGCCAGGGTTTCAAGATGTCGTAGACGATGTTGCCCGCGAAAAATTTAACAACAAGTGGGATTGCACGATTCCGCCGGAAATTGGTTGGAACCTGACCGAGATGTTTGAAGCAATGGAGCGCGGTGACTTGCGCGCCGTATTCGTAATTGGCGAAAACCCGGCACAATCAGAAGCAGACGGAGCGCACGCCACGCACTTGCTGGAGAATCTCGACTTCTTGGTAGTGCAAGATATTTTCTTGACCAAAACCGCCGAACTGGCTGATGTCGTGTTTCCTGGTTCGGCATCATGGTGCGAAAGCGACGGCACAGTTACAAACTCAGAGCGTCGCGTTCAGCGCGTTCGCAAAGCAATCAACTCGCCAGGAAACGCTCGAGACGATATTCAAATCATTCTTGACTTGGCTCGCGAAATGGGACACGACTGGAAATACGAATCTTCAGAAGAAATTTGGGACGAACTTCGGAGCCTCTCACCGATGCACGCAGGAATGACGTACACGCGTCTTGCCGAATTGGGCGGAATTCAGTGGCCATGCTTCAGCGAAGACAAACTTGAACCGTCATTTCTTCATGGTCGACTGTGGGACAAAGATCCAGCCAAGCGTGGTCGTCTTGCTCCGTTTAGCGTTGTGATTGACGACCCACCTGTTGAGGCAACTACCCCAGAGTTTCCATTGCGTCTGACAACCGGTCGTCGACTTGACTCTTATAACACGGGTGTGCAAACTCGCGGCTTTGATAGTCCCTTGCGGTTTGGCGAAACTATCGATGTCTCCCCAGAAGATGCTTTGCGCTTGTCGATCAAAGAACAAGAAACGGTTCGCGTGAGTTCTTTGCGTGGCTCACTAGAGGTTCCTGTGCGAATTGACAAGAGCCTGCGACCTGGTTTGGTATTTATGTCGATGCACTTTCCTGATCAAGTAAATACGAACTTGATAACAATCGATGCAACAGATCCAAAGTCTGGAACTGCCGAATTTAAGGCGGCGGCCGTTCGGATTGAACGATTGGATACTCGCGTGCCAGTTGCTGGCGAATAACTAGTTAACTAGAAAATTAATCAGCCTGTTCGGGTACGAGCACAAATTTACCGACATGTTTCTTTTCAAGAAACTCGTGCTGCGCTTGGGCAATTTCTTTTAATGCAAATGTTTTTGCCACCAGTGGCTTGATTCGATTCTGCTCAATATATGAAACAAGATTGGTAAACACCGGTTCATCCCATGCGGTGCAACCAATGAGACGCAGGTCTTTCAAATAGAAGTCTCGCAAGTCGAGATTCACAACTGGTCCACCGATCGCGCCCGATGAAACATACCGCCCTGCTCGGCGTAGAACCTTGAGCATCGCCTCAAACGATGAGCCACCGACATTATCCACAACGACATCCACGGATTCTGAACCCAGCAGCTTGGCGAGATCGCCGTCACGAACAATAACTTCGTCGGCACCGATTTCGCGAACCTGTTTAAGTTTTGCTTCACCGACTATCGCCGTCACTTTTGCACCTCGAAGTTTCGCCAATTGAACCGCAGCCGAGCCCACACCGCCAGACGCACCGGCAACTAAAACATGCTCACCTGCACGAACTTGGGCGCGATGCAACATATTTTCGGCAGAGCCATAACTACACGGCAATGATCCCAGCTCAACATCGCTCCAAGTTGAAGTGATTCGAAATACTTCAGTTGCAGGAACTTTTACAAACTGGGCGAATGCTCCGTCAAAATCCGAACCCATCCAAATATTACGCATCGAACCAAAACCATCTGGGCGGATGCAAGGTCTCACAATCACCCGCATGTCGAGAAATTTTGAATCAACATTCGGCGCAACACCAACAACCCGTCCACAACAATCGGTGCCTTGAATAAATGGAAATGGAGTTGCGACATTCCACCCACCGTCTGGCTTTTGCAATTCAGATTGCTGTTTGTTATCAGAGACCGCATTTGTGCCGGTCACAACACTTGATGAATACCAACCAAGGCGAGTATTTATCTCTGTGTTGTTTACGCCTGCCGCGAGTACTTGTAACAGCACTTCGCCTGAGCCAAGAACAGGTTTTGGCACGTCGCAATAAACAAGTTTGTCGTAGCCACCATTACCAGTCGTGACAACTGCCTTCATCACGGTGCTACGACTAGTCGACGAGCGAATCAGCGCGTAAACCTGCGCGTTCTAGATGGATCGGCAACACTCGACCGTAAAGCTCTTTTGCGCGTTGCGGACTACTGACCATGCCAGGCTCGGCGACATAACTAAAAATTGCCACATATCGTTTTCGCGTGCCACTCAGTGGTGCAACACGATGCAGCGAATACCTTCCTTTAAAAATTTGTAGATCACCCGGTTCGAGACAAATTGTCTTGATTAGTTCTTTGTCTCCGTCTAGAACTTTTTCAACTACCGAATAGTTCTCATCGGTAAGTGATCGAACCATCGGACTGTATTCAAAGTTGCCACCAGATTCGGCATTCTGAATTGCCAAAGTAACCGTGAAGTTGTTGGTGTCAAAGTGCCACGGAAATCCATTTCCCTGCTCGGCAAGATTGACCGTCACATCTGCCAATGGGTCTGCGTAGGGATAAAAGTTTTCTTCGTTCAAAACCTTTTTAATAAACGGAGAGAATGCCGGCCAATCAAAGATCGCCCGCAGAATACTTTCAGCGCCAAAATTATCGGCTGGTACAAATGCATTTGACCGATCATAAAATCGACGCAACGGATGGCTCACTGGCAAATCGGTACGATCACTAGTGAAATAAGGATTAGTTCGCGTGAAATTGCGATGACCATGAGATTCAACTCGGTCACATTCTTGAACAAGTTCCTCAATACGCCCGGCACGAAGAAAGCTTTTCAGAACAACGCAACCATCCGCCCTAATTGACGCTTGTGAACTTGCGATCAGTGACTCACTGGCGCTGCCCGATTGATCTATTGGATAAAGGTCTGTATTGATGTACTGCTTGACATCAATTTTTTTAAGAATCATAGTGCTAGCCCTATATTACGTTTGAATCGCCATCCAGCCGAATTAAGTCGTAAAGTCAATTACTCAATGGATTTAAAAATCGCCTCAGCAACCGCCACGAGCCAAGAGAAAAGTGCCGTCGACTCATTGCTCGGCGTCGCGCCAGAAACCTCGCAAGGTGGCGAACGCAATTTGGCTGGGCACCGTGTTGCTCGCGGCGGCGAATCACTTCGCAGTCTGCGACATATGTTGTTGCCGACTCTTCATGCGATCAATGACCGCATCGGTTGGCTAAGTCGTGGGGCCATCAATTATATTTCGCAGAGACTAGACATCGCCCCGGCAGATATTTATGGCGTTGCAACTTTCTACGCGTTGTTTGACACAAACGAACGCCCAGCACGCCAAGTACATGTTTGTATTGATCTTGCGTGCCGCGCGGTTGCAGGCTGCAAAGAAGATTCAATCCCAACGGGAGCGATTGCCTCACCGTGCATTGGTGTTTGCGAACGCGCACCAGCAGTTCTAGTTATTGAGACGGGGGTGACACCTCGGTACGAAGTTCTCGCACCAGCAACAACCTCTCAGATAGTTGATCTTGTTGCGGGCAAATCTGCAGGTATCGAAAAAGCAATTGCAGCGGCAGTTCCGCAGGCACCAGATGCTTCGCTGGTTTTGCTCTCGCGAATCGGGCGGGTTGATCCATTGAGCATCGACGATTACATTGCTTCAAACGGCTTTGCCGCGTTGCGTCGCGCTATCGAAATAGGCGCGGAGCAAGTGATTGCCGAAGTCACCGCATCGGGGCTTGTCGGTCGCGGCGGTGCGGCGTTTCCAACTGGGCGTAAGTGGTCGGCTGTTGCGGGCCAACCTGTAAAAACTCGATATCTGATTTGCAATGCCGATGAATCAGAGCCAGGAACATTTAAAGATCGTGTGCTGATGGAGGGCGATCCGTTTGCTCTAGTTGAAGCGATGACGATTGCGGCGTTTGCAACTGGTTGTCAACACGGGTGGATCTATCTGCGCGGTGAATATCCACGGGCGCTGAAAAATCTGACCAATGCGGTCGAAGTTGCTCGGTCTCAATCAATGCTCGGTGAAAATATTTTAGGATCAGGTTTCAATTTCGACATCACGATTTTTAGGGGTGCTGGCGCGTATATCTGTGGCGAAGAGACGGCGATCTTTAATTCAATCGAGGGATACCGAGGTGAACCGCGCAACAAACCACCATTTCCTGTCGAAGTTGGTCTGTTTGGTAAACCGACCGTTGTCAATAATGTTGAAACTCTTTTCAATGTTCTTCCGATCATCAACACAACGGGTGAAAAATATGCATCGTGGGGAACGACCGGCTCAAAGGGTAAAAAATTATTTTGTGTTTCTGGCGCAGTAAACCAACCCGGCATCTATGAAGTAACTTTCGGGGCAACATTGCGAGAGTTGATAGACCTCGCTGGTGGATTAAAAACCGGTTCACAATTGCAGGCAGTTTTGTTGGGCGGTGCCGCAGGCGGTTTTGTTGGCCCGCAAGATCTTGATCTTGAACTAACTCTTGAGGCGGCGCGCGCTGCTGGTACGACTTTGGGTTCAGGCGTAATTATGGTGCTTGACCAATCAGTTGACATGGTGGATCAACTTCAAAGAATTGCGGCGTTTTTCCGCGATGAGTCTTGCGGTCAGTGTGTGCCGTGTCGAGTTGGCACGGTTCGTCAACAAGAGGCACTTGCTCGCCTAGTGAATTCTTCTGGCACCAACAATGCGGCAGTTGATCTGCAATTGTTGCGCGACCTTGGGCAAGTAATGCGCGATGCAAGTATTTGTGGTCTTGGACAAACTGCACACAATGCCATTGACTCAGCGCTGACACGGCTTAAAGTGTTTTCATCATGAGCACGCAAATAACAACCGGCCTGCAAGTTCGACGCAGCGTTGAATTGACCATTGACGGTCAGAAAGTTAGCGCGCTTGAAGGTTCTACATTGCTCGATGCTTGTCGCGCATCGGGCAAAGAGATACCTACTCTGTGTTACGGCGACACGATCACTCCTAAAAATGCGTGTCGAGTATGCATGGTTGAACTTGAAGGTTCACGAACTCTCGTACCAAGTTGCTCACGCAAAGTCGAAGCAGGAATGGTCGTCAATACCGATAACGAGAGAACAAGTCATAGTCGCAAACTCGTTCTCGAATTACTTGGCTCATCAGTTGATCTTTCGCTGACTAAAAATGTCGCCCGCTGGAACGAGGGCTACGGGGCACAGCCATCGCGATTTGGTGCACCATCGTTTCATCATGACGACCGCGATGAGGCGACAACCGGTCATCACCACGCACCAAACGGCGAAACTGCCGAAACCGTGCATCAACCCGTAAAAATTGATAACTCGCTTTATATTCGTGACTATTCAAAATGTATTTTGTGTTACCAATGCGTTGACGCCTGTGGCGAACAGTGGCAAAACACTTTTGCAATCACAACTGCTGGTCGCGGCTTTGACGCCAGAATCTCGACTGAGTTCGCTGTTGATCTCACCGATTCGGCTTGCGTTTATTGCGGAAATTGTATTCAAGTTTGTCCAACTGGTGCTTTGATGTTTACAAGCGAATACGAAATGCGTCAAGACGGCACATGGAACGAACCCGAGCAAACACAAACAGACACTATTTGCCCGTATTGCGGGGTTGGATGCGCCTTGACTTTGCATGTTCAGGACAACACGATCGTCAAAGTCACTTCGCCCAGTGACCATTCAGTTACACATGGCAACCTGTGCATCAAGGGCAGATTCGGCTTCCAGCATGTCCAGAACCGCACTTCTGATTAACTAGTGCAATGGATAAGCGGTTGTCGATTGTTGATATTGCGCCGCTAATCAAAAATGATTCACAGTCTTTAGAATTTCAGAATTCAGCAGAATTGCTCTACGGAGCATTGCATGAAGTTGGCTTTGCGATCATCGTTGGACACCAAGTCTCTGCCAAAACAACAGCCGCGATGCGCAAAGCAGTCGCCACAGTTTTTGACACTCCCCGAGAAGTTTTGATGCAAGACATGGTCGTCAAAGGCAACTATCGCGGATTCGTGCCACTTGGTTTCTTCACACCAAATTCTGGCAAAGGTAACGCCGACCAATACGAGGCATGGAAACTACACAACGAAACCGACAGCGAATCAGAAGTGTGCAAAGAATGCAATCTTTATGGACCAAACAAATGGCCAGATATCGCACAAGACATCAAAACACCAGTTATGAATTATTGGCGTGAACTGACTCGTGTCAGCGAACATTTAATTATCGCGCTGTGTAAAGTTTTGAATATTGACGAAAAATTTATTCTTTCGTGTATGACTAATCCATTGACAAATATGACTTTGCTCAACTATCCACCCACACCACCCCAGAGTGACACATGGGGTCAGCATCCGCATAAAGATTTCAACTTGCTGACACTTCTGGCGCACGACCCGGTTGGCGGATTGGAAGTTCGCACACGCGACGAAGAATGGATCCAAGCCGACTGCCCTACCGACGCAATGGTTTTAAATGTCGGTGACATGCTTGAACTTTGGAGCGGCGGCCGTTTGATCTCTACCCCGCATAGAGTGACTAATCGTTCAGGAAAATCGCGCCAGTCGTTTCCATATTTTTCAAAACCACGATGGGATGTTGTGATAGAGCCACTGCTAAGTCCGCTACCAGAATTTGATCGAGCGCCGCTCCATGTTGGAACTAGCGCGGCAAACATTTGGTATTCAAATTGGCCGGACTCTGTTTCGCCTGATTCAACTCAACACACGAATTACTGATCTTTTTATGAATGCACAAAAACGCGCAAGAAGCTTTGAACCAAATGCAAACAATACAATCTCATTGCCGACCGGACAAATAGCACACCGCGACCACGCCGAACACTCGGCGCTACTCGTGCGAAATTTTTATCAGGTATGCCCTGGAGTGTGGTGCCTTGTGGGCAACGGATTATCGAATCAGACTTTTATTGAGGCTCCGAACGGAATTATTGCAATAGACACTGGCGAATCAAACGAAGAAATGCGTGCAGCAATTTTAGAGTTGCGAAAGCACACTCAATCCCCAATTGTTGCGGTTTTGTACACCCACTTTCATTATGTTTCAGGTACACAGGCGGTTCTAAATGAAGACTCATCTCGCGAGATTGAAATCTGGGGACATGAAAAGATCGCCTACAACCGAATCAGAGCAACATCAGAGATTGCGCCCGCCTACGGTCGCGGTCTAGTCGAGCAGTTTGCGATCAGCCTTCCGCAAGACGGGCCTGACGGCATCGTCAATGTTGGACTCGGCAATTTCTATCGCAATCCGCAGTTCGCCACCCAAACAAATGGCTTCATTGCGCCAAAGAAAACTTTCAATTCACAGTGCACGATTGAAGTTGCAGGGCTCAGCATTGAAGTAACCCCAGCGCCCTCTGATGCTGACGACTCGGTGACCTATTGGTTTGAATCTTTGGGTTGCGCGGTCAACAATCTGGTTTGGCCGGTGTTGTTCAACATTTTTGCTATTCGAGGCGAAGAATATCGCGACCCAAGAATCATGCTCACAGGTCTTGATCACCTGCTTTCACTTAACGTCGAGCATCTCGTCGGCGCACACGGAAAGCCGATTAGTGGCGCGACCGAAATTGTCAACCGTGTCACCAGATATCGAGATGCAATTCAGTTTTTGTGGGATCAAACTGTTCGCTTAACAAATCGCGGTTACACCAGCGTTGAGTTGGCTCACGAGATTCGACTGCCAGATTTCTACGATGAAGATAATTTGACATCCGAGTTTTACGGTGTCGCTGAACATCATGTTCGACAAATTCGCAGTGGTTTGCTTGGCTGGTTTGACGGTGACCCTGCAAATCTATTTCCATTGCCAAGAAAAGAGCACTCAGATCGAATCATCGCTGGGTTTGGTGGACGAGAAATCGTTCGCAAGAAAGCCAATGATGCAATCAACCAAGATGACCTGCGGTGGGCCTGCGAACTCAGTTCATGGCTGGTCAATAGTTCTGAAGCCGAGACAGCAGACAGATTATTGTTATCCAATACTCTTCGCCTGATCGCCCAACGGACGACTGCGGCGAATATTCGCAATTGGTGCCTTGCTCGAGCCAGAGATCTAGATGGCACTCTTGACATGACTCGGTTTAACCGTCATCGAATTTCTCGCAAACAAATTTTGTCTGCGCCAGCGACGCAATCAGTTCACATTTTGCGAGTGATGCTGTTGCCTGAGCGCGCTCTCGACATTGACACCCACCTCGGTTTTAACTTTACAGATCATCAATCAATCGGCCTTCACATTCGAAATTGCGTTGCAGTACCAACTGACGGCAACGGCGCTGATGTTTCAATCAACTGTGCTCAAGAAGTTTGGGCTGATATTTTGAGCGGAGATCTGAAGATTTCTGTCGCGGTTGCCTCGAAAGAAGTGAAAATCAGCGGAGATACCAACATGGCGCTTGCGGCCCTGCAGGTTTTTGATGTTGAAAATCTGCAATCGTGAAAAACTTACCAGTTGCCACAAAAGGTTTCCTTGGCAAAATTTCTAAAGTTATTACACAGTCGACGCCCGAAAAATTAGTTGCACCCCAGGCACCAAATGGTGCGCCAAATATTTTGCTGATCATGCTTGACGATGTTGGCTTCGGGTCATTCGGCAATTTCGGAGGGCCAATCACGACACCTGGTCTTGACAAAATTGCAAAACAAGGCTTGCGATACAACCAATTTCATACGACTGCACTTTGTTCTCCGACTCGTGCCGCACTTCTAACTGGACGCAATCATCACGCTGTACACATGGGTGGAATCACTGAAATTGCCAACTCGTTTCCTGGTTATGACAGCGCAATCCCACCCGAGTCAGCGACTGTTGCACAAGTTCTTCGGATGTCCGGTTACAGCACCGCGTGCTTTGGTAAATGGCATCTGACCCCTTCGTGGGAGCAAAGTCCGGCTGGGCCTTTTGATCGATGGCCAACAGGCTTGGGTTTTGACCGCTTCTACGGAATCATGGGGGCAGAATCTTCGCAATACGAACCACCCGTTTACGATCAGACGACTCCGATCGCTCCGCACATCGGCAAACCCGACTATCACCTCACCGAAGATCTCGCAGATCAAACAATTACTTGGATGCAACGACAAAAAGCATCATCTCCAAATAAACCTTTCTTTTGTTATTTCTCGACACCAGCAGTGCATGCGCCCCACCATGTGTCACGAGAATGGATTGACAAATTCAAAGGCAAATTTGATGACGGATGGGACAGCCTGCGCGATGAGATTTATCAGCGCCAACTCAAACTCGGTGTCATCCCACCAGAAACTGCGTTGACGAAGCGCCCCGAGCAAATTCCTGCGTGGAGCGACTACCCGGACCGCTACAAGCCTGTTGCTCGTCGACTGATGGAAACATTCGCCGGTTTTTTAGCGCACACTGACGCCCAAATCGCAAGGGTCATCGACGCACTCGACGATCTTGAAATCGCCGACAACACGATGATCATTTACATCACCGGAGACAACGGCGCATCAGCAGAGGGCACGATTCACGGCGCATGGAGCGCACCATCTTTTCAAAATGGCGTCCCCGAAGATCCAGAATGGTTGCTCGAACATATTGATGACTTTGGCACCGCAAAATGTGAGAACCATTTCAATGTTGGGTGGGCATGGGCACTCGACTCGCCATTTCAGTGGATGAAACAAGTTGCATCGCACTTCGGTGGCACCCGCAACGCAATCGCAATTTCATGGCCAAAGAAGATACGCGATGCTGGGGCGTTGCGAACCCAATTTCATCATGTGATCGATATTGCACCAACTATTTACGAGATCGCTGGCATTACTGCACCGACACATGTGAACGGCATTGAGCAGATGCCGATTCATGGCACATCAATGAAATACTCATTCGACAGTGCAAATAAGCCAAGCACACATACAAGCCAATATTTTGAGATACTCGGTAATCGTGCTTTGTATCACGATGGCTGGATTGCTTCGTGCTTTCATGGTCGACTGCCGTGGATTCGCCTGCAAGGTTTTGAATTCGACGGCCCACAAGAGCGCTGGGAGTTATACAACGTCAGTCAAGACTTTTCGCAGGCAGTTGACCTCGCTGAATCAAACCCAAAAAAACTCGCCGAACTTCAAGAACTATTTGATGTCCATGCAAAGCAATATGGCGTTTATCCGTTGCGAGACCCGGGCTCGCCCCGCAACGGTGACTTTTCGGTGCCGCACTCGTTAGACGGCATCTCGCGAATGAAGTACACCAAAGCGCATTTTCGAATGCCAGAGAGTTCTGTGGTCAATATAAAAAACTGCTCGTTTCGCATAACAGCCGAGATTTCAATCAATAATAAAAATGCGCAGGGCGTAATCGTTTGCCAGGGCGGCAACATGGCTGGCTGGTCGCTGTATTTAAATACAAACTCTCAACCAATATTTCACTACAACTGGTTCGGGCATGAACATACCGCGATCGCCAGTAGTCAGCCGCTTTCAATTGGTTCACACAAAATTGACGTGAGTTTTGCCTACGACGGTGGTTTTGGTGCGGGTGGAAATATTTCGCTAGTGGTTAATGACTTAGAAGTTGGCTCTGGGCGTATCGAGAGAACAGTGCCACTTGTCTACTCAATGAGCGGTGAGACATTCGATGTCGGTCTTGATACAGGTTCTGCAGTTGGCCCATACCCGCATGGATTTGAATTCACCGACGAAATTATCGGTGCCACTATTGAACGACTCGATGAACCACCACCACAAATTCGCCAGCAAATGCGCGATGGCGAATTTCGCGCAAGTCTAAGCACTCAATAATTTTTAAGAGCTTGACGACTCAAGTCGTTTGCGAACTGCATCACGCACTTGCATATCAAAACTTCGCACATGAGACTCGGTGAGTTTGTATGCCAAGTCTGAGTCACCGGACTCAAGTGACTGCAGAATTTCGAAATGTTCATCAAGGGCATGTCCCATGTCGGCGACATCAGACAGATAAATATGCCAAAGTCGGTCGCTCTGTGCGTAAAGAACATCGAGTGTGTCCGTCAAGAAACGATTGCCAGCAGCCTGCCAAACTATTTCATGACACTCTGCATCAAAATGAATTTGATCTTGTGCGGTAATTTTTGGCGTCTTGGCTGCAATTAAAACTTCGCGCATTTTTTGCCAGTGTTCTTGTCGCCCGCGTTGACAAGCCAACCGCGCCGCATAGGGTTCGAGAATTGCTCGGGTCTCATAGAGCATTGAAAGTTCACTGACATCGATGCTTGAAACGATCATCCCTCGGCGTGGAATCACGACCAAAAATTGATCTCGCGCCAATCGTTGCAACGCCTCTCTGATCGGCGTGCGCCCAATACCTAGTTTGAGTTGCAATTCGTCCTCGCGAATCACCGCTGCTGGTGCCAATTCAAGGCGAACAATCATCCGGCGAATAAGCCTGTATGCCTGCTCGCTAAGCGACTCTGTAGCCATTTGATTCAATCCTACTCTGGTGATATCGTTCTGATATATAACCAATTAACTTTTACATAACAAAAATTACGGGGTCACGAAAATGAGCGAGTTTCCAACAAAAGCGAAGTGCGTTGTCATCGGTGCAGGAATTGTCGGCAACTGTTTAGTTGGGCATCTGGCAAAACTCGGTTGGACCGACATGGTGCAAATTGATAAAGGCCCGTTGCCAAATCCAGGCGGCTCTACTGGTCACGCATCAAACTTTATTTTCCCGACTGATCACAACAAAGAAATGGCGCTGTTAACACTTGCGTCACAGAAACAATACATCGAAATGGGGATGAACAACACTTGCGGTGGAATCGAAGTTGCACGCAACCCAGAGCGACTTGAAGAATTTAATCGCCGCATGACATCAGCAAAATCTTGGGGCATCGACGCAAAATTACTTTCACCTGCCGAGGTCAAAGAACTCGTGCCGTTCATCAACGAAAAAATTGTCCTTGGTGGTTTCTACACGCCAAGTGTTTCGTGTGTTGACTCGTTGCAGACAGGTACTTTGATGCGTGAAGGTGCTGTCAAGTCGGGCAACTTGAATGTTTTTGCAAATACTGAAGTTCTTGATCTTGAAGTAGAAAATGGCACGATCAAGGCAGTAGTTACAAATAAGGGTCGCATCGAAGCCGAATATGTCGTGGTCGCTTGTGGCGTTTGGAGTCCAAGAATTGCGAAAATGGCTGGCGCGAATATTCCGCTGACTCCGGCAGTTCACCAAATGGCAGACGTTGGCCCGATTGATATTTTACAAAAGTCAAACGCCGAAGTTGCATACCCAATCGTGCGTGACATGGATACGTTTTGTTACGAGCGACAAACTGCAGGCTCAATGGAAGTTGGCAGTTATGCCCACCGTGCAATCTTCATGCACCCAGATGACATTCCGTCGAACGAAGCGTCGGCTCTTTCGCCAACCGAGTTGCCGCTCACTCAAGATGACTTTGATCCGCAGATGGAGCAAGCAATTGAACTCATGGAGATGCTCGGCGATGCCGAAATCAAGTACGCAATTAATGGTTTGCTATCACTGACACCCGATGCGATGCCAGTACTTGGAGAAACGGTTGAAGTAAAAAATCTTTGGTCGGCTGCGGCAGTTTGGATTAAAGAGGGCCCAGGCATTGCACAACTTGTTGCCGAATGGATGACGTACGGTTATCCGCATTTGTGCGATCCGCACTCTTCTGACATCTCGCGTTTTTATGCACACGAGAAAACCGATCATCACATTTACGCGCGATGCGACGAACACTTTAACAAAACGTACGGCATCGTGCATCCGCGTGAACAATGGGCAACACAGCGCAACATGCGCCGTAGCCCGTTCTATGCACGCGAAGAGGCAGCCGGCGCAACTTTCTTTGACGCTCGTGGCTGGGAGCGCCCGCAGTGGTTTGCCTCAAACGAAAAACTAGTGAAAAAATTTGCGGCTGCTTGTGAGCCGCGCGCTCACGAATGGGATGCCCGCTGGTGGTCGCCAATCACAAATGCTGAGCACCTTCAAATGCGCGAGTCGGTCGGCATGGTGGATCTCACTGCATTCAACGAGTTCGACTTCACAGGCTCTGGTGCGATGAAGTTCTTGCAATACATGTGCGTCAACAATGTTGATGTTGAAGTCGGACGCTCGGTATACACACCGTTGCTTACACCTGGTGGTGGGTTCAGAGGCGACCTAACGATCATGCGGCTTGGTGCCGAGCAGTTCAGAGTTATCACCGGAGCATTCGATGGCGGACGCGACAACTACTGGTTTAATCGTCACATGCCACAAGACGGTTCAGTCAAATTCACCGATATGAGTTCGTCGCTTTGCACGATCGGTGTTTGGGGCCCGAATGCAGAAAAGACAATGGCTAAGGCAACGCAAAATATCAATGCCGAAGGCAAACTCGTTCCGTTTGATGTTTCGCAGAAGAACTTTCCTTATGGGTCGGTTCGCGAAGTGCTAATTGATGGTGTGCCTGCAACGATGTTCCGTATTTCATATGTCGGAGAAAACGGTTGGGAGGTCTACACAAAAATGGAGCACGGTCTACGGATGTGGGATTCGATCGCCAAGGCTGGTGAAGAGTTTGAGGTCATCCCAGTCGGTATGGGTGTTTATGCAGTTACTGGCCGAATCGAAAAGGGCTACCGCTTGATGGGTGCCGAACTTGAAAGCGAATACAACCCGGTCGAAGCCGGTCTGAATCGTGCGAAAATTAAAACAGCAGACTTCATTGGCAAAGCCGAATACTTAAAAGCCCGTGAAGAAAAACCTTGTGCAGTGATGTGCACGCTCGAAATGATTGACAACACAAGCAAGTCAGGCATCAAGCGCTTTCCGACAGGTGGCAACGAACCGATCTTGACAAAAACTGGCGAACGAATCGTCGACACAAAAGGTCGAGTCTCGCGGGTTACAACAGCGGGTGCAGCACCTTCGCTTGGTAAGTATTTGCTTCTCGCCTATCTCACGCCAGAACACGCTGTTGAAGGCAACGAACTGCGCGTAATGTATATGAACGAGTTATACCCAGTGCGTGTTGCTCGAGTTGGAAGCCAACCGGTGTTTGATCCAACCGATGCTCGCATGAAGAGTTAATCAGCAATACTTGTAACCAACGATGAACATTCTTGTCTGCGTTAAGCGCGTGCCGGCACCGGGGGCGCGGATCAACATCACCGCCGACGGACAACAAGTCGATACTGCTTTTTTGGGTTTCACTGTTAGCCCACACGAAGAGTGCGCCGTCGAGCAGGCAGTACAACTGATCGAGAAACATGGTGGCGACGTCACCGTACTTACACTTGGCCCAGCCGAAGCCGAAGAACAACTTCGCACTGCAGTCAGCACGGGGGCCACAAAAGCAGTTCTCGTGCCGATAGATACGACTGATTGGGATCCACAAAAGACTGCTCAGGCGCTGGCCAAAGTAATTGCCGAACTTGAGACAGCAAACGGAAAATATGATTTAATACTTTTCGGAAATGAGTCTGCCGACTCATGTGGCTATCAAGTCGGTATTCGAGTTGCATTAAAACTCAGTCGCCCAATTGTCAATGGCGCCAAAGGGCTCGAAGTTGACAATGGTGTCGCAACGGTGAGACGCGAGAGTGATGCTGGAGTAGAGGTCTACAAGTTGACAACCCCTGCTTGTGTTGGCGTAAAGGAAGGCATCAACTTGCCGCGGTACCCAACGATGAAGGGTCGTCTTGCATCCAAAAAAGTTGCGATGACACAAAGTGAGGCGATTGGTGATGTCGGCGGTTTGAAACTGATCACATTGCGTCGCCCTCCCGAGCGTGCAAGTAATACCAAAATTCTTGGCAATGGCCCCGAAGCGGCGTCTGCAGTTGTAGATCTGCTTGAAGAACTGGGTGTTTTTAAATGACAGTTCTTGCAGTTGTCGAACACGACCGTGGCGAAATCACAACCGCGTCACTGGGTGTACTAACTGCGGCGCGAAATCTTGCCAAACAAATGAATACAAAGTTCGAAGCGCTAACCATCGGCACAAATGCCGACGCGCTCAGCACAACGATTTCTAAATTTGGTGCAGCAACCGTTCATCAAGCACACAACTCTGCGCTAGTTGATTTTGGTCCTGAAGCGTGGGGAGAATCAATCGCTCAAGTCGTGCGCAAAGTCTCACCGCAAGTTGTGATTAGTACGGGGACTGAACGCGGCCACGAAATAATTGCACAGGCTGCGGCAAGACTCGACCTGCCCGCTGCGATGAATTGTCTCGAGTTTGATAAAGATTTCACTGGAGCTGAAGCATTAAAAGTTGTTCGTGCACGGTGGGGTGGCTCGTTGTTAGAAGAGTCGGTACTTGATGCACCGATAAAACTCGTCACGCTTGCAAATCATATTGTTGAGCCAAGCGAAGAACCCGCTGCGTCGACAGTTTCGGTTATCGAAGTCGAACTTGACGAATCGGTCACTCAGTCTTTCGTACAAGACCGAGTTGAGCGTGTTGCTGGTGTCACTCTTGCAACTTCACCAGTTGTGGTTAGCGGTGGACGTGGTGTTGGCTCAGCCGAGGCATTTGCCCCGCTTGAAGAACTAGCTGGTCTATTAAACGGTGTAGTTGGATGCTCCCGTGCGGTCACAAATAACGGTTGGCGCAATCACACCGACCAGGTCGGCCAAACTGGCACAAGAATCGCCCCAGATATTTATATCGCTTGTGGCATTTCAGGTGCGATTCAACACTGGGTAGGCGCGATGGCTTCAAAAAATATCCTGGCGATCAACACCGATGCACAAGCGAACATTGTCACCAAGGCCGGATACGCCGTGATTGGCGATCTTCATGCTGTTGTGCCAGCAATCTCGGCGGAGATTCGCAAACGCCAATCTAAATAGTTAATAGGAAATCAATAAAACAGGCGCAAAATACTCTTTAAATGCCCTTAGAAAACTAGAGTTTGATCTCGTGACTACAGAGAATCTTGAGCCAAATCGCCGTCGCGGCCGAGCCCGAACTGCAACTTCAGAAGTCAAACTGCCGGAGCAAAAACCATTTAAACAACCACGCATGCGTTATGCACCGACAAAAGTGCTCAGCGATGATGAACTTGAATCAATACATCACGCAAGTTTGCGAATTCTCTCGGAATATGGAATGGATTTTTTAGATCCCGATGCACGCAACTTGTTAAAAAAGGCTGGCGCCAAAATTGAAGATCAGCGGGTCCGATTTGACCCCGAAATGGTACTTGAGACCATCAAAACTTGCCCGAGCGAATTTAAGCTTCACGCTCGCAACCCAGCGCACACATTAAATATTGGCGGCGATTGGATGTCGTTTGGCTCGGTTGCCAGCACACCAAACTTCATCGGTCTTGATGGCATTCGCCACCCTGGAACTCGCCAAGATTTTCAAGAATTGCTTAAATTAACGCAAGTTTTCAATATCATCCACTTCATTAGTGGCTACCCAGTTGAGCCGATTGATCTGCACGCTTCAATTCGACACATTGAAACCACTTACGACATGTTGACTCTCACGGATAAAGCAATTCACTGTTACAGCCTTGGGCGCCAGCGCAATCAAGACGTTCTTGAAATGTCGCGAATTGCGCGGCAAATTGATAACGACACGCTCGACCGCGAGCCGTCAGTGTTTAGCATCATTAACTCTTCATCTCCACTGCGTCTTGACACACCGATGTTGCAAGGCATCATGGAGTTCTCATCGCGCAATCAGATTATTATCATCACTCCGTTTACATTGGCTGGCGCAATGGCACCGATTACTTTGGCTGGGGCACTCGCCCAACAAAATGCCGAAGCGCTGGCTGGCATGACTTTCACTCAAGTGGTTCGACCTGGAGCACCAGTTGCTTACGGTGGTTTCAC
>CAMCZA010000005.1 GCA_945885515.1 Ferrithrix thermotolerans DSM 19514
TGCGCGAGTATGCCGGTCGGCCTTCAATTTTAACTGAGTGCCATAATCTCGGTGCTCAATTGGGCATCAGACTGATTCTTAAACGCGAAGATTTGAATCACACGGGCTCACACAAGATCAACAGTGTTCTCGGACAGGCGTTGCTTGCAAAACGCATGGGAAAGAAGCGAATCATCGCCGAGACCGGTGCAGGTCAGCACGGCGTTGCATCTGCCACAGCCGCTGCATTGTTGGGTCTTGAATGCAAGGTTTACATGGGCGCGGTTGATGTTGAGCGACAGTCGTTGAATGTGTTTCGAATGAAACTTCTCGGGTCAGAAGTAGAAGCGGTGAATTCTGGCAGTAGAACTTTGAAGGATGCCGTAAACGAAGCGATGCGTGACTGGGTGGCAACAGTTGAATCTAGTTACTACGCGATTGGTTCAGTAATGGGTCCACATCCATACCCGTTCATGGTTCGACAATTTCAAAGCGTGATCGGCCAAGAAGCACGACAGCAATTTAGTGCAATGTGCAATGGGGACGATCCTGATGTTGTTGTGGCTTGTGTTGGTGGTGGATCAAACGCAATGGGTATTTTCTCTGGTTTCATTGACGCGCACTCACGATTGATTGGCGTTGAGCCTGCTGGTGGTGCGGCAGTCGGTCGCGGAGTGCCTGGAGTCGTTCATGGGATGAAGAGTTACTTGATGCAAGACGAGCATGGACAAGTACAAGAGGCACACTCAATTAGCGCTGGTCTTGACTATCCTGGCGTCGGACCAGAGCATTCGTACCTTTCGTCTGTTGGTCGGGCTGAATATCCAAGTGTCACGGACGAAGAAGTAATTGCAGGATTTGTATTGCTCGCGCGAAGTGAAGGAATAATTCCTGCACTTGAGTGTGCTCATGCAGTTGCGTGGATTACTAAAGAAGCCCCAAAAATTCAAGGTCAGACTGTCCTAATGAATTTGTCGGGTCGTGGCGATAAAGATGTAGCCCAGATGATGACAATTCTCGGTGATTCGCTCGGCTAATGAGTTCGCAGAATCGTGAATTTGGTGTTCTTGAAACGCACCTTCGCACTTCGCGATTAGCCTCAAGAAAAATTCTAGTTCCGTATATTACAGGTGGTCTGACAGGTTGGATCGATGCAATTCGCAGTGCCGCGGCGAATGGTGCCGATGCAGTTGAGATTGGTATTCCGTTTTCTGACCCGGTGATGGACGGCCCAGTGATTCAACAGGCATCCGAAAAAGCGTTGCGCGACGGGGCAACGCCGACTTCAATTTTTAATGAACTGCGCAATGTTGACGTGCAAATTCCGTTAATTGTGATGTGTTATTACAACACAGTTTTTCGAGCCGGGCATGAACGCTTTGCAAATAATCTTTTAGATGCGGGCGTAGTTGCCGCAATCGTGCCAGATTTGCCCCTAGAAGAGTCAGGCCCGTGGTGCACTGCTGCAGACAAAACAGGCATTGAAACAATTATGTTGGCGGCACCAACGGCACCAGATGCCCGATTGCCCCGAGTGGTTGCTCGCGCACGGGGCTTTGTCTATGCAGTTGGCTTGCTCGGCGTAACTGGTGAACGCTCGGAGTTGGCGACGACGGCGATTTCAATGGCGACCAGACTTAAAAGTGTCACCGATGTACCGGTTTTGGTTGGAGTCGGAGTTTCAAATGCAATGCAGGCACAACAGGCATGCGCGGTTGCCGATGGGGTTATTCAAGGGGCGTCTGTTGTGCGTCGGCTGTTAGACCAAGGTCCAGATGCAGTTGGGCAGTATGTTGCTGAAGTTCGATCTGCAATAGACCAGCCGATTGTTGTCGCACGCTAAATTTAGAGCATGTTGAAAGTCGGCAATAAGGCGCCATCAATATCTTTGCTTAATCAGTATGGAAAAAAAGTTGCGCTTAAAGACTTTGCAAAAAAGCGAGTTTTAATTTACTTCTACCCAAAAGCAGATACTCCAGGTTGCACGCAGCAGTCGTGTTTGTTGCGCGATATCCGTAAAGACATCGGTAAAACAGCAATTGTTGGTATCAGTCCAGATACATCAGCAAAGCAATTGAAATTTGACGAAAAGTATGATCTTGGGTTCACATTGCTTGCAGACACTGACCATGTTGTAGCCAAGGCATATAAGGTTTGGCAAAAGAAGTCGATGTATGGTCGAGAATATATGGGGATCGTTCGTTCGGCTTTCTTAATCGGTGCAAATGGAAAAATTGAAAAGGTGTGGTACAAAATTTCGCCAAAAGACACGCCATCTAATCTCTTGAAAGCACTTGAAGAATGAACGAATTTCCAGCACCGTCTTCATTGATACCGCATCGGCCGCCGTTCTTGTTTGTCGATCAGATCACTGCGCTGAACCCAGGTCAGAGTGCAAGTGGTTTGTGGCGCCTTACTGGTGACGAAAGTTTTTTCGCTGGTCATTTTGTCGGGCGACCAACATTGCCTGGGGTTTTGATGTGCGAAGCGATTGCACAAGTTGGCGCAATTGCAATTCTCAGTGATGAAAAGTTTAAGAGCAAGTTGCCATTATTTGGCGGGATTGATTCTGCTCGCTTTCGCCGACAGGTGATACCAGGCGACACACTCGAAATGTCGATCACGCTGACCAAAATGTCTGCTCGCGCAGGAAAAGGCACGGGCGTTGCAACAGTCAACAGCGAAATCGCTTGCCAGTGTGAGCTGTTTTTCGTGGTAGTTGATTCGTAATATTAATTTACGAATGGCGCAATAATGATTGAACCATTGTGACCACCAAATCCGAAGTTATTTGAAATCGTAGGCCCTGGTTCCCATGCTCGGGCTTTGCCGATAACAATGTCAACATTCATTTCTGGGTCGACAACAGTTGTATTTGCAGTCGGTGGAATCAATTTATGTTCAAACGAAAGCAATACTGCCGCGGCTTCGAGTGCTCCTGCGGCACCCAATGGGTGACCAGTAACGCCTTTGATTGATGTCATTGGTGGTTTGTTTGAGCCGAACACTGCTTCAACTGCCTTTGCTTCGGCTGCATCATTAAGGGGTGTTGATGTGCCATGCGCATTGACTTGCTTGATCTGATCAGCAGATAAACCTGCATCGTCTAACGCCAGTTTCATGCATGCGATGGCGCCGACACCACCAGGAGATGGAGCAGTGATGTGATGTGCATCTGCATTACTTCCTGCTCCGAGAATCTCACCGTAAATAGTTGCGCCACGTTTTACCGCGAGGTCTAAACGTTCAAGCACAAATACTGCGGCACCTTCGCCAAAAACGAAACCATCGCGAGTGGCGTCAAATGGTTTACTGACCATTGTTGTTGAGAGTGCTGTCATGTTTACAAAGCCAGCAACGGCGGTAATAGTTGCGGCAGATTCCGCTCCTCCCGAAAGCACTGCATCACATCTGCCCCATGCAATCTGTCGGGCGGCATAGCCAAGTGCGTGAGTCGCAGCAGCGCATGCAGTGCAGATAGTTTCGGCAGGCCCTTGAAATCCGTGACGCATTGAGATTGCTGCACCCGAGGCATTTGACATCATCATTGGAACCAGAAATGGTGAGACACGTTCCTTGCCTTTGGCGACCCGTACTTCGACTTGCCCTTCGAGCGTTCGTAATCCACCAATACCCGTTCCAAAAATGGTGCCGATACGCGAGCGGTCGTAAGGCAAGACGCCAGATTGCTCTAGCGCTTCTTGAGCGGCGGCAATTGCGTACTGTTCGCAACGATCAGCGCGACGCATCTCTTTTGGTCCTGCGTAATACGATGTTGCATCCCAGTTTTCAATTTCAACCGTGTGCGAACCACTAAGACTAGGCCCGAGAAGACCCTTCCAAAAATTTTGTTTTCCGATTCCGCAAGGGGCCACAACGCCATAACCAGTAATTGCTACTCGATGACCGGCGCCTTGCATATTTTCAGGTTGTTAGAAAGTTAAGAAACTTTCGAAGTGACGAGATTGAAAGCCTTGCCGACTGTGTCAACACCATCAAGATCACTTTCAGGCACAGAAATACCGAACTCTTCTTCAAGTGCCATTACGAATTCAACAAGATCAAGGCTGTCAGAGCCGAGGTCTTCTTTGAATTTTGCTTCAAGAGTAAGTTTGCTCGCATCAACTGCCAAGACATCAATAGCGCATTTTTTAAATCGGTCAAATAGTTGTTGGTCCATATGGCGAGTCTAGTGCCCCATGCCTAAACCACCATCGACTGGGATGACTGCACCCGTGATGTACGCAGCATCTTGTGATGCAAGAAATCCAACCACGCCTGCTATTTCTTGCGTGGTGGCGGTGCGAGCAAGCGGGACGGCATCAATCATTTTTGCGCGTTGTTCATCGGTCAATGCTGCGATCATGTCCGTATCGACAGGCCCAGGCGCAACAACATTGACTGTTATTGAACGCGAGCCGAGTTCACGCGCCAACGAGCGGGCAAGACCGATCAGGCCAGCCTTCGAGGCTGCGTAATTCGCTTGGCCAGCAGACCCAAGCAAGCCAACCACTGATGACATCAAAATAATTCGACCAGATCGAGCGCGCAACATTCCTTGAGTTGCTCGTTTGCAAACTCGGTAAGCGCCATTTAGGTTTGCATCAATCACAGATGTGAAGTCGTTCTCGCTCATTCGCAGTAGCAACAAATCTTTTGTGATTCCTGCATTGGCAACTAATACCTGTACTGGTCCAAATTTCTCCTCGACGGCAGTGAATGCTGCGTCGACTTCTGTCTGCGAAGTTACATTACATTTAACTGCAAAGAAGTCACCGGTTGGTTTGGTTGAATTATAAGTAATTGCAACCTGGTCACCGAGGCTTGCGAAATGTTTCGCGCAGGCCAGACCGATTCCTTTGGCGCCCCCAGTAATTAATACGACACGACTCATGGTTGAGTCCACTTTATTACTGCACTGGCCGCCGTCATTCCGGCACCGAAGCCGACAAGCAACACAATGTCCCCAGTTTTAAGTCGTTTTTTGTCGGCGGCATCAAATAATGCCAAAGGAATTGATGCAGAAGAGGTGTTTCCAGTCTCGTCACCCACCCATGCAGCCTTACTCATCGGAATATCCAGCCGCTTGCAAGCCGCTTCGATAATTCTCAAATTTGCTTGATGCGGTGCCACGAGGGCGACATCGCTTGTTGTCAAACCCGCGGCCTTCAATGATTTTTGTGCCGAGTCAACCATGATTCGAACTGCACGACGAAAAACTTCTTTGCCTTCCATATACAACGTGCCACCGATCTCGGCGTAAAGCAAATCTTCTAGTGAACCGTCGGCATCAATATCCCATCCGAGTAGTTGCCCTGGGCCGTCAACTGCTTCAACAACAGCGGCACCAGAGCCATCGGCAAACAATATGGCTGTGTTGCGATCTGTCCAATCAGTGATTCGCGACAAAGTGTCGGTTCCGATTACAAGAATCTTTCTCATGCCGATCGCAATCAGCCCGTGCGCCGTTACGAGACCGTAGACAAAACCCGAGCATGCAGCATTCACATCAAACGCTCCGCAACGAAGACCTAAACCGTTTTGTACTGCCGCGCTTGTTGCAGGCACAGTTCTGTCTGGGGTTGTTGTCGACAAAATCAGTGCATCAATTGTTGCGGGGTCGATACCCGCCATCTCAATTGCTTTGCGTCCTGATTCAATCGACAGGCTCGCCGTCGTCCCGCCAATGTGTCTTCGCTCAATGCCTGTTCGCTCACGAATCCATTCATCAGAGGTTTCCATCGTTTTCGCTAGATCGCTGTTGGAGACGACTTTTTCTGGCAACGCACGACCCCAGCCGGTGATTGCGGCGTTGATTGCCGTCTTTGGAATTATCGGCATTTATTGAAACCTAAACCGTTCGAAGCCAGGCGATTGGCTGATGTGCAGTGACGCGTTCTCCGTCAACACTGATGAAGTTTTGCAAGATTCCGTCAAATAGCGATCGCACTTCGTTGCCCCCAACCATACCTAACACGTCACCAACCTTAATTCTTGAACCATCGCCCAGTGACGACAAGGGGGTAAACACCCCAGCACTCGGGCTGACGACTAGGCGCTCAACAGCAAAAAGGTGTTCTCCTTCGTGAAGTTCGGGCGACGGCATCTTTGCCTCACCGATCCACTCAATTAATTTGTCAAGTTCATCTGGCGTCGAGATGCTCAAGGTGCGCGCCGTTGTTAGCGTTCGTTTTGCCATTCCAGTGAGCACGCCACCCGGACCAAGTTCGATGAATTTGGTAACTCCATTTTCTGCCATCGTTTGTAAGCATTGCTTCCACTTCACTGGGCTTGACAACTGCGCTGACAGTAAGGTCGACCATTCGCTACCGTGATCGTGGGGCTTAGCGTCGACATTTGAAACGATCGGCACATCGCTGTCTCTGGGTTTTGCAAGCGCGATTGCATCTCGCAACCGATCGCGAGCTCCGCTCATATAAGGGGTATGAAACGCCCCCGAAACTGGCAACGACATCACGCGCTTTGCGCCCAACTGTTTGGCATGATCACTTGCAATTGCTACCGCTTCGGGTGATCCAGCAATAACTACTTGACCCGGTGCATTAAAATTTGCAATCCACACATCGCTATCGGCACGACGACAGGCTGTTTCTACATCTTCATCTTCGAGTCCGAGTACCGCCGACATCACGCCTGGCAAAGATAGCCCGGCTTCGTGCATTGCTGCTGCTCGTTCAACGACAAGTCGTACACCATCGTCAAAGCCGAGAGCACCGTTTGCGGTTAGGGCTGTATATTCTCCAAGTGAATGCCCAGCACAGAGGCTTGGCTCAACACCAAGACGCTCGACAGCGTCAAGAACCATCAGACTTGAAACGAAAGTCGTCAATTGTGCATTGCGCGTATCTTTTAAAGTCTCGGCGTCGGCAGTAAGCAAAAGTTCACCGACATCGCGACCGACGATCGCAGAGGCTTCATCAACCAACTCCCAACTTTCGTGGTCAACCCAAGGTTGGCCCATGCCAGGTCTTTGAGAACCCTGTCCCGGAAACGTGAACGCAAGCATTGTCGTCTCTATCGTAGAAGAATTTAAGGCAATCGCAGAGACCGCAACTAGATACGATAGTTGTGCAAGCCCGGGTGGCGGAATGGCAGACGCGACGGACTCAAAATCCGTTATCTGAAAGGGTGTGTGGGTTCGACTCCCATCCCGGGCACTTAGCGCTAGGTGTTGATCCATACACTCATATATATGACTGAAAACAATCTCAGTGATCGCTTTGTCGAGCGTCGTCTCAAACGCGGCACGCAAACGTTGCGTGAATTGAGTGATGATCTGCGAGTCACGAGAGAACAACTTGATTTTCTGATCGATGAGGCTCAAGAAAAAGAAATCAGGGCGATGTTTGCCGAGACACCGGATGCAGCGCTCGAGCATCATCAGGCTCAGCGACATCTTGAGGTGATGCAGCGTCACCATGATCACCTTGTAGCCAAGATTGCCGAGCAGAAGGTTCACCAAGATCAACTGCTTGACAAGTTGGGCAACTAATTCGTGGCAATTCGGATTGTTGTCGCCGAAGATGAAGCGATAATTCGATTAGATCTGCGTGAAACCCTCGAAGAAGAGGGCTACGAGGTTGTTGCAGATTGCGGGCGTGGAGACGAGGCCGTAAAACTAGTGACTCAGCACAAACCAGATGTCGCCATCTTGGATATAAAGATGCCGGTGATGTCCGGACTTGAAGCGGCCAACCTGATTTCTCAGGCCAAGATTTGTCCAGTCGTGATGCTAACCGCGTTCAGCCAGCGAGAAATTGTCGAGCAAGCACGTGATGCAGGTGCTTTGGCATATCTCGTTAAGCCGTTTCAAAAATCAGATTTAGTTCCGGCAATTGAGTTGGCGATCGCCAGGTTTGCCGAGATGCGGGCTTTGTCGGGCGAGGTTGAGGCACTCGGTGCCCAACTTGAAATTCGAAAACTCATGGACCGCGCCAAAGGGATACTGATCGATAAACACGCAATGACCGAAAGCGGCGCCTTCACATATATTCAGAAAATGGCAATGAGCGAGCGAGTAAAGATGGGCGAGATTGCCGAACGAATTATCTCTGGAGATCTTCGTCCGTAAATTTGAATAATTACGCGTGACTGAAAGTGTCAGGTCGTTGTTGTAAACCCGACTAGTTTCTTGTTATGAAATTGATGGCGCTCGACGGTAACTCGTTGGCATATCGTGCCTTTTTTGCTTTGCCGACAGACATGGTCACAGCAAATGGTCAAGTTACAAATGCAATTTATGGTTTCACATCAATGTTGCTGACTTTATTGAAGGATCATAAACCCGATGGAATAATCGTCGTCTTTGATCGCAAAGAAAAAACCTTTCGACATGTTGCAGCGCCAGAATACAAGGCTCAGCGCGAAGCCCAGCCAGATATTTTGTATCAGCAACTTGACTTGATTCGTCAGTTATTGGAGGCGATGGGTGTAGTGGCGATTGATGCGGCCGGTTTTGAAGGCGATGATCTGATTGCTACCATCGCCGCAAAAGCCGAAGATGCAGGCGATGATCTGATCATTGTCACCGGTGATCGAGACAATTACCAACTAGTTAGCGACCCAAATATTCGGGTGTTGTATAACAAGCGCGGTGTTAGTGACTATGCGTTGTATGACGAAGCGGGTATTTTTGAACGCACCGGAGTCACGCCAAAACAATATGCAGATTATGCAGCGCTTCGTGGAGACCCAAGTGACAATTTAGATGGAGTTCCCGGAGTCGGCGAGAAGACCGCTGCCAAACTGATCAACAAATACCTAAGCCTTGTCAATGTTTTTGATCATGCTGATGAGCAGACACCGAAACTTAAACAGGCGCTTAACGAAAATAGAGATCGTGTAATTAGAAATGCTGAACTGATGGTGTTGCGTCGTGACGCTCCAGTAACGATTGACATCCACGACTCTGTGCCAAGCCCGCGTATGGATGAAGTTAAAAAGATGTTCGCGATGTTTGAATTTCGAACCATGAACACACGATTTTTAGAGGCCCTCAAACACTTTAAAATAGATTTGAAGCAAAGTTCAAGAGAAGGCGACAGTCTCGATGCAGGATCTGCCATCTCATCGGACGCAGAAGTCGGCGCATTGACGGCTGTTATGAAAATATGTGAGTCGTCAAGTGTTGCTTGCACTGCCTTGACGGCAAATCTGATTAGTGATATTTCTGCAGCATGGGTGGGTGACCCAGGTAGGTCTGAGTTACTTGGTTTAGCTGTTGTGACTAATACGGCGAAACAAGAAGTCACTTGGATAAGCAAATCGCTGTTGGTGAATGTCGATGTGATCAAAGTTCTCTCGGGTCAATGGCAATTTCGGGGACATAATGTCAAGCCGTTGTTGCGAAGTCTGCTTGGTCTAAAAATTGACTTGAAATACATGGTCTTAGATACGGCGATCGCAGCATATTTGCTTGACCCGTCAGAAGCTAAGTACGAAATCGAACAAGTTGCTGAGCGTTATTTAGGTTTTAAATTCGTTGCCGCAACCAAAGACAGTGACGATGGACAATTGAATTTCGATTCCGTTGACACAGAGTCAGGGGTGATGACGAGTTCTGCCAACGCGGCGCTTGGTGTGGCGCTCGTTTCGCAAGTACTGACAGACTCGCTCACGAAACTAAATCTTTTGAAGTTGTACCAGGAGATCGAGCATCCGCTAGTCAGGGTTCTGGCGAAGATGGAATATCTAGGTGTACAGATAGATCGAAAGCAGTTGGGCGCAATCAATGATCGATTGACCGCTGAGTGTTTACGGCTCACCAAACACCTACATGGTGTTGCTAAAAGTGAGTTTAATTTGAACTCGCCACTGCAACTTCGCAAGATTCTCTACGAAGACAAAAAGCTGACTGTGGGTAAGAAAAATAAAACAGGACCCTCGACAGATGCTGCGACACTTGAGAAGCTCAAAGATCAGTGGCCCGAGTTCATTGAGCCGTTGCTTGAATATCGTGAAGTTGAGAAACTTCGGTCGACATACGGCGAAGGTCTGCTATCTGTTGTCGAATCAGACGACAGAATTCATGCAACTTTCAACCAAACAGTTGCTCGCACTGGAAGATTAAGTAGTGACAAACCAAATCTTCATAACATCCCGATACGCAGTGAGCAAGGAAAAGTTTTTCGTACGGCTTTTATTCCGCGCAAAAGTTCGCGTCTGCTCGTTGCTGACTACAACCAAATTGAACTTCGATGTATTGCTCATTTAGCGAATGATCCGGGTTTAATTGACGCTTTCAAGAACAACGTTGATGTCCACAATGTGACTGCAGCAAATATTTTTGGCGTTGCGATTTCTAAAGTTACGAGTGAACAACGATCCAAAGCCAAGATGGTCTCATACGGTTTGGCATACGGAATGGAGGCCTACGGACTTGCGCAACGCCTAGCCATCGGGGTTAGTGAAGCAAGTGAGATCTTGGATGCATATTTTGCGGCCTTCCCAAGAGTCAAAAAGTACATGGATGAAACCGTCGAAGAGGCGCGAAAGCGTGGGTATACCGAGACGCTATTTGGTCGTCGTAGATCAATCCCTGAATTACAAAATCCAAATTTCAGAATTCGACAAGTCGGCGAGCGACAAGCAATGAACTCAGGGATTCAAGGTTTGGCGGCAGATATTTTTAAAGTCGCGCTCGTACGTATAGACGATGCTTTAGAGGCAGGCGGGTTTGTCTCGCAGTTGGTGCTGCAGGTTCATGATGAGGTGATTCTTGAGGCTGTTGATATTGAGGAGGCAGCGGTTGAAAGCCTTGTGCGCGACACGATGTGTTCGGCTGCAGAACTCAATGTCCCATTGGTTGTGAACCTTGCGTGGGGCGATACTTGGGCTTCGGCGAAAGCCTGATTTCTACTCGTATCTAGATGCCCTTCGGGTAGGCTAAACCGTCCTATCCACCTCTCCTATCCGCCGAAAGTTACAACCGTGTCAACCGATCAAATAGTTATGTCCTCTCCCGCAATGGGAACCTTCGATTCCGATGGAAATTACACCCCTCGTAAAGTTACGGAACGAGATGTTTCCTTTGCTGACTCAATCAACGAAACAATGGTTGAACTTAAAGAAGGAAAGTTAGTTACCGGAACAGTTGTACGAATCACTCGCGATGAAGTTCTCGTTGAGATTGGATATAAAACAGAAGGCGTAATTCTCAATCGCGAACTTTCAATTCGTCAAGATGCTGATCCAAATACGATCGTCAAGTTGGGTGAGAAGATTGAGACTCTGATTCTCACTCTTGAAGACAAAGAAGGTCGGTTGTTGCTCTCAAAGAAGCGTGCGCAGTACGAGCGTGCATGGGGAGATATTGAGGCGATTAAAAATAGCGATGGAACTGTTGAAGGCGTCGTAATTGAAGCCGTTAAGGGCGGTTTAATCGTAGATATCGGTCTCCGTGGCTTTTTGCCAGCGTCACTCGTTGAGTTGCGTCGTGTGCGCGATTTGGCACCGTACCTTGGTCAGCGCATCACCGCAAAAATTCTTGAGCTTGATCGCCAACGAAACAATGTTGTACTTTCGCGACGAGTTTTGCTTGAGCAAAATCAGAAGGGAAGTCAAAGCGACTTCCTTGAGAATCTCGCAATCGGCGAAGTTCGAACTGGTCGAGTCTCGAGCGTTGTTGCCTTCGGTGCCTTCGTTGATCTAGGAGGCATGGACGGACTGATCCACGTTTCAGAATTGTCGTGGAAGCATGTTGACAATCCAAGTGCAGTCGTAAAAATTGGGGATGAAGTTTCGGTCAAGGTTCTTGAAATTGATCGTGAACGAGATCGAATCAGTTTGTCGCTCAAAGCAACGCAGCAAGATCCTTGGCAGGAATTTGCATCAAGCCATCAAGTTGGGCAACTTGTTTACGGTCGCGTCACAAAACTTGTTCCATTCGGTGGTTTCGTTCAAGTTGGTGACGGTATTGAAGGTCTCGTCCACATCTCAGAGATGTCTACACATCATGTTGAGGCACCAGAACAAGTCGTCACTCCGAGCGAAGAACTTTGGGTCAAGATCATTGATCTCGACTTGGCTCGTCGTCGAATAAGTTTGTCAATCAAGCAGGCGGCAGAAGGTGGCGAATTGGCTGAAGAATATCGAGGTCAGTTTCAAACTGACGACCAGGGCAATTGGGTAAGCGGAGATGATTCGTCGCGTGAATCTGCGTGGGCAGAGTTTTTTGATCCAAATGCAGTTGCCACACCAGAGACAGCCGAGCAGGCACCAGCAGAGACACCAGTCGCTTCTGCTGTCGATGAGCCAAGTGCAGGCTGATTAATTAACTAAAGATCAAACACCGAAAATAACTACAGTGAGTCTCAAATGATTCTCATTGGATTAACTGGCGGAATCGGTTGTGGTAAGTCTGAGGTTTCGCGGTTGCTTGCAGACCGTGGTGCAATCATCATCGACGCAGATCTGATTGTCCGTGAATTGCAACTGCCAAACGGTGAGATATTCAATCAAATGGTCGAGATGTTCGGCGACTCGGTTGTCGCAGATGACGGAACATTAAATCGTGGCGCCGTAGCCAACGAAGTGTTCAAGGACAAAGGGATTCTAAAAAAACTTAACGAGTTGATACATCCTGTTGTGCGCCGGGTAATGAACGAACGAGTCAAGAGTTACAGCGATACCTCTAAAGTCGTCGTGCTCGATATTCCATTACTAGTAGAGAACCCACGAGAAGGATTAGATGGCGTTGTTGTCGTTGACCTTGACCCAGAAATAGCCGTGGAACGAATTGTCGAGCAACGAAAAATGAATATTGATGACGCCAAGGCGAGAGTTGCAAACCAATCCTCGCGCGAGCAACGCAGGGCGATTGCAAACTTTATAATTGATAATTCTGGAGATCGAAAAGCACTCGACTTGCAAGTTGATGCGGCTTGGTCTTGGATTAACGCCCTGAAATGAGCGAACGAAAGTTTGTAGTTGACTCGCCATTTTCTCCAGCGGGGGATCAACCTGAAGCAATTGAGAAACTTGCCGAGGGAGTAAATCGCGGCGACAGATTTCAGACTCTTCTAGGAATTACCGGGTCGGGTAAGTCAGCAACTATTGCCTGGACAATTGAGAAGGTACAGCGCCCAACACTGATTCTTGCACCGAACAAATCGCTTGCGGCGCAACTTGCTCAAGAGATGCGAGAGTTCTTTCCGAATAATCGTGTCGAGTATTTCGTCAGTTATTACGACTACTACCAACCCGAGGCGTACATTGCGTCAAGCGATACCTTCATCGAAAAAGACTCTTCAATCAACGATGAAATAGATAGATTGCGCCACTCGGCAACCGCCGCACTTTTGACTAGGCGAGACACGATAGTGGTGGCCTCTGTCAGTTGTATCTACGGCATGGGCGACCCTGGTGAATATCGGGGTAATTTACTTGAGCTTCATGTTGGCGTTGACTATGACCAACGAAGCATTTTGGCGCGGCTTGTTGGGTTGCAATATGATCGCAATGACTTGACGCTCGGTCGCGGAAACTTTCGTGTTCGCGGTGACACGATAGAAGTTCATCCGGCATACGAAGAAACTGTGACGCGCTTCGAGATGTTCGGTGACACTGTCGAGCGAATCACGGTGGTTGATCCAGTAACTGGTGAAACCCTTCGTGACTTGACCGAGGTCGTCGTCTTTCCGGCGACCCATTATGTCGCTGGTGAAGAGCGAATGAAATTGGCGATGGCGAAAATCGAGACTGAACTTGCCGAGCGTCTCAAAGTGTTTGAAGCCGAAGGCAAACTTTTGGAGGCTCAACGAATTCGAATGCGAACAATGTTCGACCTTGAGATGATGAAAGAAGTGGGCTATTGCAACGGAATTGAAAACTATTCGATGCATATTGATGGTCGTAATCATGGAGAGCCACCATTTACTCTGCTGGACTATTTTCCAAAGGACTTCTTGCTTGTAATCGACGAAAGCCATGTTGCGGTGCCGCAGTTGCATGGACAATTCGCTGGGGATAGAAGTCGTAAGCAGACGCTCATCGAGCATGGCTTTCGTTTGCCATCTGCGATTGACAATCGGCCATTGCAGTTTGAAGAAACAATGGAGCGATTGAACCAATGTATTTTTCTTTCGGCCACACCCGCGAAGTTCGAACTTGGTTTAAGCGATCAGATAGTAGAACAAATCGTCCGCCCAACAGGATTGATTGACCCAGAAGTAATGGTGCGACCAACGACTGGTCAAATAGACGATCTGATTGAGATGATTAAGTTGAAAACCGCCAATGGTGACCGAACACTGGTTACGACTCTGACAAAAAAAATGTCCGAAGATTTATCCGAATATCTGATTGAGCAGGGTCTGCGGGTCAGATATTTACATTCAAATATTGACACGATTGAACGTATTGAGATATTGCGTGCATTGCGTCTTGGCGAGTTTGACGTCTTGGTCGGAATTAACTTATTGCGTGAAGGACTCGACTTGCCAGAAGTTTCGCTGGTCGCAATTTTGGATGCTGACAAGCAAGGCTTCCTTCGCAGTCAGACATCGCTGATTCAGATGATCGGACGAGCGGCACGAAATGTCGACGGCCAAGTGATTATGTATGCCGATAATCGAACACCCGCAATGGAGTTTGCAATTTCTGAGACCGCCAGACGGCGCGAGCTGCAGATTGCCTACAACCTCAAACACGGGATCGATCCGCAAACGGTTCGCAAGGCAATCGGTGACATTCTCTCAATTCTTCGTCCTGCGTCAGCGGGGGCCAATGGGGCTCCTTACCCCGGCAAGGGAAAGCGCAAAGATCACGAGCGCGACAAGGTTGTGCGTGAGCTTCGGGCTCTGCCTCAAGATGAGTTAGCCCGACTCATCGCAACCCTTGAAGAGGAAATGAATCAAGCAGCCGAAGAATTGCGTTTTGAATACGCCGCTCGACTTCGTGACGAAATAAAAGAACTAAAGCGCGAGTTACGGGATGCGCACTAAGCCTTTGTAGCCTTCGGATGATGGCTAACAAGATAATTGTCCGCGGTGCTCGCGAACACAACTTAAAAAATATCAATGTCGAACTGCCGCGCGACAAATTAATCGTAATCACAGGGTTGTCGGGCTCGGGTAAATCCAGTTTGGCTTTTGACACGATTTATGCCGAAGGGCAGAGACGTTATGTCGAGTCGCTGAGTTCGTATGCGCGCCAGTTTTTGGGTCAAATGGATAAACCAGATGTTGATTTGATTGATGGTCTTTCACCGGCGATTTCAATTGATCAAAAGTCGTCATCAAGAAATCCGCGATCAACGGTCGGCACGATCACCGAGGTCTACGACTATTTGCGTTTGCTGTATGCGCGCATTGGAGTTCAACACTGTCCGAAGGATATGACCAAACTCTCAAGGCAGACTCCACAACAGATAGTTGATCGAATTTTGAAACTTCCAGAAGGAACACGGTTCCAGGTTTTGGCACCAGTTGTTCGCGGGCGAAAAGGCGAATACGACACTTTGTTGCAAGAGTTGGCAGCGCAAGGGTTCTCTCGTGCGAGAGTTGACGGTGAGGTCGTCGAGATAAGCGAGTTTCTCAAAAAAGATAAGCGCTTAGCAAAGTATGAACAACATCAAATAGACATTATTGTTGATCGACTCGTTCGTAAAGACAACATCAGTCGGCGTTTAACTGATTCACTTGAAACCGCACTTCGACTTGCCGATGGTGTGGCAGAAATAGAACTTGTTGAAGGTGGTGAGCCGATAACAGTTAGTCAGCATCTGGCTTGTCCAAAGTGTGGAACAAGTTTCGAAGAACTGGCGCCGCGAAACTTTTCGTTCAATTCGCCATACGGTGCCTGTGAAACCTGCCTGGGCCTGGGCACAAAATATGAAGTTGATATAGACCTTGTTGTTCCAGATCCAAACATGACCATCAACGAAGGCGCTCTTGCTCCATGGCGGTCTGCACACACTCAATATTTCACACGAATGCTCGAGGCTGTTGCTGACCGCTTTGAAATTGATCTTGATAAAAAGTGGTCGAAACTGTCGGTCAAGGCCCAAAAAATCGTAATGAACGGCGTAGACGACAACATGATGATCAAGTATCGCAATCGCTATGGTCGAACCCGCGAATACAGCACATCGTACGAGGGAGTTATTCCGTGGATCAAACGTCGTCACGAAACTGCTGAGAGCGATAATGCCCGCGAACAATTTGAAAGTTACATGCGCGAAGTGCCATGTCCAAAATGTAAAGGAGCACGACTCAAGCCTTCATCATTGGCGGTGCTCGTTGACGGAAAACATATCTCCGAGGTGTGTGCGATGTCGATTGCAGAATCAGCAAAGTTCTTGGCAAGTTTTGAACTTTCAGACCGAGACACCATCATCGCCGAGAGAATTACAAAAGAAATTAACGCGCGACTTGGCTTCTTATTAGATGTTGGCCTTGACTACTTAACTCTCTCACGTGCGGCGGCAACACTGGCTGGTGGTGAAGCGCAACGAATTCGTCTTGCAAGTCAGATCGGTTCAGGACTTGTTGGCACCCTTTATGTTCTCGACGAACCAAGCATTGGCTTGCATCAGCGCGATAATCATCGATTAATTGAAACACTGCAGCGTTTGCGCGATTTGGGCAACACGGTGATCGTTGTCGAACACGACGAAGACACAATTCGATCTTGTGATTGGCTGGTTGACATCGGTCCTGGCGCCGGTGAACATGGTGGACAAGTTGTTTACAGCGGGGCTGTTGGCGGTGTATTGAAAGT
The DNA here is from genome assembly GCA_945885515.1 of Ferrithrix thermotolerans DSM 19514. Taxonomy (GTDB): domain Bacteria; phylum Actinomycetota; class Acidimicrobiia; order Acidimicrobiales; family Ilumatobacteraceae; genus BACL27. The sequence continues at coordinate 16,720 of CAMCZA010000005.1, forward strand.
CGCTGAGTCAATCACTGGACAGTATTTGTCGGGCAAGCGATCTGTAGAGATTCCAGTGATGCGACGCGAACCTAATAAAGAGTTCCTTTCAATCAGAGGAGCCCGCGAGCACAACCTAAAAAACCTAAATGTAAAGATTCCATTGGGATGTTTTGTTGCTGTAACAGGCGTATCGGGTAGCGGCAAGAGCACGTTGATCAGAGACATTCTTTTGCCTTCGTTGATGCAAAAGATTTACAAGTCAAAAGATGCACCTGGACGCCATACAGGGGTAGACGGCATACAACATCTTGACAAGGTCATCGATATGGATCAATCACCAATTGGGCGCACTCCTAGATCGAACCCTGCGACATACACGGGTGTTTTTGATGATATTCGCAAACTATTCTCTTCAACCCCCGAAGCAAAAGTGCGTGGCTACATGCCAGGAAGATTTAGTTTCAATGTTCCTGGTGGTCGCTGCGAAGCATGTTCTGGCGATGGAACAATCAAGATTGAGATGCACTTTCTACCCGATGTATATGTGCCGTGCGAAGTTTGTAAAGGTGCCAGGTATAACCGTGACACTTTGGAAATTACTTTCAAAAGCAAAAATATCGCTGATGTACTTGATATGCCGGTCTCCGATGCCGTCGACTTTTTCGCCAACCAACCGAGAATAGCCAGACATATGCAGACATTCGTCGACGTCGGATTGGGATATGTGCGTCTAGGCCAATCAGCGCCAACACTTTCCGGGGGTGAGGCTCAACGCGTAAAGCTTGCGAGCGAACTTTCAAAGCGCAGTACAGGTCACACGATTTATCTTTTGGACGAACCAACAACCGGTCTGCACTTTGAAGATGTTCGAAGGTTATTGATCGTCTTGGCGCGTCTTGTTGATCAAGGCAACACTGTGCTTGTGATTGAACACAATCTTGACGTGATTAAGACAGCCGATTGGATCATTGACCTCGGTCCAGAAGGGGGCAGCGGAGGTGGAACTGTCGTTGCTGAAGGATCACCTGAAGCAGTCGCGAAGATTGGTGCATCGCATACTGGTCGATATCTTGCCAAAATGCTAACTTCCAAGCCAGTCAAAAAGAAAAAATAATTCGCGAGACTCATGCAGCGACCGAGTGAGGTAATCCCAGAAAAGCCTGGCTCGTATCAATTCAAAGACTCGCATGGGCGCGTCATTTATGTGGGTAAAGCGAACAATTTGAGGTCACGACTAAATAGTTATTTTGCTAGTGCCGACACATTGCACCCACGAACAGCAAATATGGTTTCGACTGCGACGAGTGTTGAGTGGATTGAAGTTCGTAACGAAATCGAAGCATTGATTCTTGAGCACAGTCTGATAAATCGCTACTCGCCCCGTTTCAATATTCGTTTACGTGACGACAAGAGTTATCCGTTTTTGGCCGTCACGGTTGACGAGCAATGGCCACGGGCACTCGTGATGCGGGGTCGGAAACGAAAAGGCACCAGGTATTTCGGGCCGTATCCGCACCCATGGGCGATTCACGAAACACTTGACCTACTTTTGAGATCTTTTCCAGTTCGGACTTGTTCTCCGGCGACTTTCAAACAACACGAGCGACTTGGGCGTCCGTGTCTGCTTTTTCATATTGAGAAATGTTCAGGGCCGTGCGTTGGAAATGTAACTCCAGAGGAATATGCGAACCATGTCAAAGACTTTTTGGACGTAATGGATGGAGAGAGTGATGAAGTTTGCCAGAGAATTCGTGAAGAAATGGCAGTTGCTTCGACGAGTCATGAATTCGAGCGAGCCGCAAGATTACGCGATCAACTGTCGGCAATAAATCTGGCGCTTGAGCGTCAGCAGATGGTTGGTGAACGCAGTGAAGATATTGATCTAATCGGTGTTGCTGAAGATGAGTTTGAGGCCGCTGTTCAGGTGTTCTATGTGCGCAAGGGTCGCGTTGTCGGGAGGAAAGGTTTCGTCGTCGACAAAGTTGAAGCGGTAACTAGTGCTGGCTTAACAAGTCGGATTATTGAGCGACTATACGACGAGTCACCGATCTTGGGTATTCCTAAATTGGTAATAGTTTCGTTTGAACCAGAAGAAGTTCAGATTCTTGAAGAATGGTTAAGCAGTCTTAGAACTTCGCATGTTGAAATTAGAGTTGCGCAGCGCGGCGATAAGCGTGAACTACACGAACTTGTAACGAATAATGCTAAAGAAGAATTGAATCGCCATCGACTTCGTCGGGCATCTGACCATACCGCTCGCTCGCGGGCTTTGACTGAGTTGCAAACTTTGTTGAATTTACCCGAAGTTCCATTACGAATTGAATGTTATGACATGGCGCATTTGCAAGGTACGAACTATGTCGGCTCAATGGTTGTACTCGAAGACGGCCTGCCGATGAAACGCGAATATAGAAGATTCAAGATAAAAGATGTACCAGGCAATGACGACTATGCGGCAATGCGCGAAGTATTGACACGAAGACTGAGTGCTTACATCAAAGAAAGAGACCAACCAGTTAACGAGCGCGGCGAGAGGCCCGGCAAGTTCTCTTATGCCCCACAACTGCTTTTGGTCGACGGCGGTAAAGGTCAACTAGGTGTCGCCGAGCAGGTTGTCCGTGAACTTGGTCTTGAAGACGAGATTCCAGTCGCATCATTAGCCAAACGCTTTGAGGAGGTTTTTATTCCGGGAAGTTCGGAGCCTGTTGAGGTACCTCGTGGAAGTGACGCCCTATTCATGTTGCAGGTCATTCGCGATGAGGCCCATCGTTTTGCCAATCGGTTTCATCGAGAGTTACGTGGCAAGGCGATGACTTCAAGTTCGCTTGATGGCATCGCAGGTCTAGGGGCAGCCCGCGCATCCAAGTTGGTCAAGGCTATGGGCAGTATTTCGGCGGTAAAGCAGGCAAGTCGAGAAGACTTGGCGTTGCTGACATGGTTGCCGACTTCTGTTGCAGATTCGGTGTTTCAGCGATTTCATTCCTGAGTACAGACTCCGAACTTAGATAGTGTTTTAATCAGTGGCTGACATTTTGTTGATTGCTGGTCTATCGGGTGCGGGTCGCTCATTAGCCGCAGACGACTTAGAAGATCTGGGCTGGTTCGTTATAGACAATATGCCGACTGAACTAATCGACAAGGTTGTCGAGATTGCGTCTGTTGGTTCAAAACTTGAGAAACTAGCGTTAGTCGTTGGTACACCTACTGCGCAATTAGGAATAGTTGAGGTGTTAAAAAAACTACGACACGGTAGTCATCGCGTGCGTTTGTTGTATCTAGATGCGACGACTGCTGAACTTGTCAAACGATACGCAACTACGCGACGGAAGCATCCACTGGCTGATGATAAGTCTGGAGTTGAGCAGGCGATAGCCAAAGAAAGAATTCTTCTTGAACCTGTTAAAGGTGACGCTGATTTAGTAATTGACACTACGAATTTGACTATTCATCAACTCAAATCTCGAATCGGAGAACTGTTTGCCGGTGGCGACGCCAGTGACGCGATGCAGGTTTCTGTGGTCTCTTTTGGTTACAAACACGGATTACCAACCGATGTTGATCTTGTGTTTGATGTTCGATTTTTGCCCAATCCTCATTGGGATGAGAAATTACGTCCCTTAACTGGTCTTGACGCAGCGGTAAATGAATATGTGATGTCGCAAGAACTTTCGCACAAATTTCTCAATGAGTTGTACAGCATGTTAAAAATTCTTCTGCCTGCTTACATTGCCGAGGGTAAAAGCTATTTAACTATCGCGATCGGCTGCACCGGTGGTCGCCATCGATCAGTCGTTATTTCTGAGCAAGTTTTGCAGTGGCTTGGTGAAAATGCTCAACATCCGAGACTTACTCATCGCGACATTATGCGAGTTGACTCGGGGCACTAAGGTTTAGATATGACTATCAGAGTAGGAATCAACGGCTTCGGTCGAATTGGCAGAAACTTTTATCGGGCGATCAAGCAAACTGGTGCAGATATTGAGATAGTTGCGGTCAATGATCTCGGTTCGCTTAAGACGATGGCGCATCTTCTCAAATACGACTCCGTGCTTGGTGTGTTACCGAACGAGATATCTGCAACAGATGACGGCATCAATATTGACGGCAAACTCTTAAAGGTCTTATCCAAGCGCGACCCCAAAGAGTTGGGTTGGGGAAGCCTCGGCGTTGATCTTGTAATTGAATCAACGGGATTTTTTACAGATCGCGATAAAGCATCTGCCCACTTAGATGCTGGAGCACCGTGTGTAATTATCTCAGCACCTGCAACTAATGCTGATGCGACTTTTGTATATGGTGTAAATCATCAAGACTTTGACGCCAAGAATCACAAAGTGGTTTCGAACGCAAGTTGCACGACGAATTGTTTCGTGCCAATGGTCAAAGTGCTGGATGATGCGTTTGGTGTTGAGAATGGTTTGATGACAACGATTCACGCATATACGGGCGACCAGTCGATAGTTGACGGGCCCCATAGCGATTTGCGAAGGGCCAGAGCGGCAGCAATAAATATCATTCCAACAAGCACAGGTGCCGCACGCGCAACAAGTCTTGTAATGCAGTCGATGAAGGGAAAGTTGGACGGAACTTCTTTACGAGTACCAGTCCCAACGGGATCGATCACTGATTTGGTCGCAAATCTTAAGAAACCGGCATCAGTTGCCGAGATTAATGCTGCATTTAAGGCCGCTGCATCAGGACCTCTAAAAAATATTCTTGAATACTGCGCTGACCCGATTGTCTCAAGTGATGTAGTTACGAACCCACATAGTTGCGTCTTTGATAGCGATCTGACAATGAGTATGGGGTCGTTGGTTAAAGTTCTCGGGTGGTACGACAATGAATGGGGCTATTCGAATCGTCTGGTCGATCTCACTACATTTATTGGGGCAGCACTTAAGCGTTAGATGGTCTCACAACTAGAAGACCTTGGCGACGTTCGCGGCAAGACCGTGTTGGTAAGGACTGATTTCAATGTCCCGATGTCTGGCCCAGATGACGCTCGGGTAATCGCTGATGATTTTCGAATTCAAGCGGCATTGCCAACCATTAACTGGCTAATCGGTCGTGGTGCAAAAGTAATTTGTGCCAGTCACCTTGGGCGTCCAAAAGGTGTGATGACAAAGAAACATTCGATGGCACCAATTCAAAGACGACTTGCAGAACTCGCCCCAGGTGTCGAGTTACTTGAAAATCTTCGCTTCAATCCTGGAGAAGAAGCAAACAGTCCAGAGTTTGTAAAGCAACTTGTTGAAGGCATCGACCTATACGTCAATGACGCTTTTGGTGCAGCACATCGATCACACGCTTCAATTGTCGGCCCGCCAAAGACATTGCCATCTGCGGCGGGGCGGTTATTGCAGCGCGAAGTAGAAGTACTCGGGGAAATGCGAAATAACCCTAAACGACCACTAGTGGCAGTGTTAGGTGGAGCGAAGATCAGCGACAAAATCGGCGTAATCGAAGCACTGTCGAATGTTGTTGACTCGTTCGTGATTGGTGGAGGAATGTGCTTTACTTTCCTCGCGGCCAAGTCCATGCCGATTGGCGATTCTCTGTGCGAAAAAGATCAAATCGATTTTTGTAAAAAACTTCTCGCATCAAAAGTAGAAATTCATTTACCTGAAGACATTGTCGGTGTTGATTCTGACGGCCAATTTGCAACTTTTGGCGTTCGACTGCCGCCTGGGGCAAAAGGTTTAGACATTGGGCCGGGAAGTGCCGCAGCGTTTGCCGACATAATCATGGGCGCCCGAAGTGTCTTTTGGAACGGTCCGATGGGGATGTTTGAAGATTCACGATTCGCCGCCGGTACTCGAACTATCGCTCAGGCAATATCAGAGACGAAAGCGTTTACAATTGTCGGCGGCGGTGACTCGGCGGCAGCCCTGGCGCAGTTTGGTTTTGAAAAAGACGTTGACCACGTTTCAACTGGCGGCGGTGCATCACTAGAGTTTCTTGAACTCGGCGACTTGCCAGGATTGAGCGCGTTGCGAGGAGCACCAAATGTCAAATGAAGTTCGTAAGCCAATTATCAGTGGCAACTGGAAGATGAACCATAATCACTTTGAAGCGATTCAATCGATTCAAAAACTTGCCTATCTTTTGACGAAAGATGATTTCGCAGCAGTTGATGTGACGATACACCCACCATTTACGGATTTAAGAAGTTCACAGACACTTATTGATGCTGACGAGTTGCAATTCATTTTAGGTGCGCAACATTGCCACGAGGCTGAATCTGGCGCATTCACAGGTGAGGTTTCGGCGCAGTTTCTCGCCAAGCTGAATGTTCATTATGTGATTGTTGGACACAGTGAGAGGCGCCAAATCTTTGGTGAGACTGATGAACAAGTTCAGCAAAAAGTAGTTGCCATACAGAAATATTCAATGACACCGATTTTGTGTGTTGGCGAAACTCTTGCTGACCGAGAAGCGGGTCTCACACACGAAAAAGTTCTTGGCCAAGTTCGCTCAGCCTTAGCGAAGCGATCAGTCGAACATGTTCGGTCGATGGTGATTGCCTACGAACCAATTTGGGCGATCGGAACTGGCAAAACTGCAACCGCCGATGACGCGCAGCGAGTCATTAGTTCAATCCGTGAGGAAGTATCAAAAATCTCGTCGCCGATGGCGGCAAGTGCGATACGACTTCAATATGGTGGGAGCGTAAAAGCCAGCAATATTGTCCAGATCATGTCCCAACCTGATATTGATGGTGTGCTGGTTGGTGGCGCGAGCCTTGATTCTGCTGAGTTTGCCCGCATCTGTCAATACCGTCTGCGGGCGGCTTAACTTTTCGCCCTTACTCAACGGGTGTTACTGTTTTGATATCTAGATTTCAATTGATTTCTGGATACTCAAAGGGGAGAACAAAAATGAGAAAAACCACAAAAGTGGCTCGTCTCGCGTCAGCATTAATCGCCGTGTCATTAATTGGCGCAGCGTGCGGTGGAAGCGATGATGCAGCAACAAGCGATACAACAGCGGCGGTGGCGCCTGCAAGTTACCCAACAAGTTTGGATGACTGTGCAGCGGTTACTTACGACTACACCAAGCCAGCGACAACTGGCGGAATGACAATTACATACGACATTAATCCAGCTGCAGTTTGGGATGACGGTTCACAAATAACCGCCGCCGACTTCAAAGCAACTTGGGAAGCATCCTTGAATACCCCAGCATCAATTTCGACATCTGGGTATGACCAAGTGACCTCTGTAGAAGCGGGTGCAAGTGACAAACAAGTCGTTGTAACAATGAAGGCTGTTTACGCACCATGGCGTGGATTATTTAGTTCATTGATCAAGGCTGCGGCAGTCAAGAACACTAAAGATGTCTCGGGTGATTTCGCAGACAACATTCCATTCTCTGGACGTCCTTACAAAATTAAATCATGGAGTCCAGACCAAATTGTGTTTGTGCCGAACGATAAATATTGGGGTGACGACAAGGCTGTAACGAAGAAATTCGTAATGGTGCCGAAGGCTGACAGCGATACAGAAATCGCAGCAATCAAAGCAGGCGAAGTGGACATGATTTATCCGCAGTTCTACGCAGGCATTGAAGAAGCAGTGAAGCAAGACAACATCGCATCCAAGATTGATTACGGCGGCGACTATGAAGGTTTATATTTCCAACAGAAATGTGGACCATTCGCAGATCCAAACTTCCGTGCGGCATTCTCGATGTCAATTGATCGCGAAGCATTGTTCAAGCAGATCTACATACCACTCGGTGGAAAAGAATTGCTTCAGTGTGGACCGATGGTCCCTGGACCGTTCTGCAATGGAGACGAGTTTGCAAATAGTTACGACCCGGCAGCAGCAGAAGCATTGTTGACCGAGAACGGTTGGACCAAGGGATCCGATGGTTTCTGGGTTGACCCAAGCGGCAAGGTTCCTGATGTTCGTTGGATCATTAACACCGGCAACACACGTCGTGAGAGCACTCAGGCATATTTGATTCCGTTGCTAGCTGCAGCAGGTTTCAAAGTGCGTGCAGATAACTGCCCTGCCGAGTGTTACTTTCAGCAGCGGCTACCGGCAATGGACTACGACATGGCGATGTACATCAGTACAGCGCCACCAGATCCAAGTTATTTGACTGGCAGTTTCGCTTGCGACCTCATTCCAACTGCAGCCAATAAAAACATTGGTCAAAATAGTGGTGGTTGGTGCAACACTGAGGCGTCAGATTTGCTTTATGCAGCTGATGTCGACGCTGATGCACTTACTCGCGCAGATAAAATCAAGCAAGTACTCGTGCTGATGGCAAAGGATCATATGATGTTGCCTTTGATGCAGTTTCCGAAATCAGGATTCTGGCGAAGTGACAAGGTCGGCGGTCCTGTGGATGGTCAACTCAATAATTATGCAGCATTCAATAATATTCACCTGTGGACTGATGTTGATGGCGACGGGCAAATTGTGCTCGGTGCCGAGCAGTGGCCAGGGTGTCTCAACCCAATCACAGAGTGTGCAAACTCTTCGTGGATGGTTTGGACAACGGCATTTCAAGTAATGCCAGGTGCTTATGCAACCACGAATGATGCAAAGTATGTAGTCACCAACCTGCTCTCAGGTGAGGCGACTGTAAAGGTAAATAGCTAGAAGACAACTTCCAGCAGTTTCAGTAATTGAATTAACTAATTAAGAATGGTGCGTCGATTTGGCAAAGTGTCAAGTCGACGCACCTTCTTTAGTTCAACAGAATGAAATGGAATTTCTAAGAACCAATGATTCGTTACATCTTGCGTCGCCTTGCATGGGCGCTTCCAACTATGTTGATCGTTACATTTTTGGTTTATGTGGCATTGAGGATCGGCACGAATCCAGTTGAGAGCTACAAGCGGTCCAACCCTCGCGTCACGCCAGAGAAGATTCAGCAATATATTGATATAAATGGTCTGGACCCGAACTATGTTCTGGGTTATTTTCGTTGGCTCAACAATTTTTTGACCGGCGACTGGCCGCGCAGCATTAAAGGATCTCGCGAAGTTTGGCCCGCATTAAAAGATGCCATGGCGAACACGCTTCGACTAGGTATTGCCGCGACAGTTGTTGGCGTTTTCTTTGGGCTTATTTTTGGTCTACTTGCCTCGCTGCGACCTGGTGGTAGCCGCGATATTGCGATTAATACCGGGGCTTTCGTCGGCATTTCAATTCCGCCCTATATTTCGGCAATTTTATTGCAACTTTTATTCGCTGTTTATTGGCAGCGTTGGTTTGGATCTAGTCTTTTCCCAACTTCGGGTGTTTACCCTGCAGGCCATACAGGGTTCGATCTATTTCTTATGTTGAAATTTATGGCGCTACCAACCATCGTCGTGGCTATCCAGATTGTTGCAACCTATAGTCGTTATTTACGTTCTTCTTTGCTGGATGTGTTGAATTCTGATTACATGCGCACGGCACGATCCAAGGGCATCAGTGAACGTCGAATTTTGATCCATCACGGAATGCGAAATGCACTGATACCAATTGTCACAGTTGCCGCGATTGATTTTGGTTCGATCGTCGGAGGTTTAATTATCTCCGAGAATATTTTTTCGTATCCAGGGATGGGTCTTTATTTTCTGAAATCATTTGGTGATGGAGATTTCCCACTGCTTATGCCGTGGATGGTGATTATTGTCGCTTCGATTCTCATTTTTAATTTAATTGCCGATATTTCTTACGCATGGCTTGATCCAAGGATTCGCCTTGAGTAATGAAACTGAGACCTCGCTGACGCCGCGCCAGATGGCTTTCAGGCGCTTTGTTTCTCACAGAGCCGCAGTCATTAGCTGTGTGATTTTAGGTCTGTTGACCTTGCTGGTAATTTTTGCACCATTTACTGCTCGCTACGGAGTCAATGAATCAGTTCAAGTTCCGCCCAATTCATTTCTGACACCGCGTGCCAATGCTTGGTTGGGCACCGACGATATTGGTCGCGATCTTTACAGTCGTTTAATTTATGGAGTGAGAGTTTCCCTGATAATCGGTTTGCTTAGTGCGCTGATTTCAGTCACTATCGGATCACTTGTTGGCGCCATTGCTGGTTTTCGAGGTGGAAAGTTTGACGACATCATGATGAGGGTCACCGATTTATTTTTGGCTTTTCCGTTTCTCGTGACTCTTCTGATTGTGCGAAATGTCTTAGGTGCGATTTCTTGGATTCAACCAATTACAGGGGAGATGAACTCAGTTAGGTTTATTATTCTTTTGTTCAGTATTTTTGGTTGGATGGGGGTTGCCCGCATTGTTCGAGGGCAAGTGCTCTCACTCAAAGAGCGTGAGTTCATTGAGGCCGCTCGAGCAGTGGGTGCGAGTCGTCGTTACATTATCCGCCGACATTTGTTGCCGAATTCAATAGGACCAATCATGGTCGCGCTTACATTTTCTGTGGTTGGAGCTATTACCGGCGAATCAACTCTTGCGTTTTTTGGTTATGGTCCACAAGCGGGTGATGGTGCGACATCTCTCGGTAATTTAGTCGGTGCAGCCAAAGGTGCCGTACAAACGGGCTTTTGGTGGCTCGCCGTGTTTCCTTGTCTTATGTTGGTAATTATTGCGCTGAGCGTAAATTTCATTGGCGATGCACTACGTGATGCAACTGATACTCAACTGGATCGTGGTAATTAATGGCTGAAAAGATTCTTCAAATTCGTAATCTGCGAGTTACTTTCGAAACCCCATTTGGGCAAGTTTTCGCTGTGAGAGGTGTAGACCTCGATGTTGAAGAAGGTGAACTTCTCGGGGTGGTCGGAGAATCAGGCTCTGGTAAATCTGTGACGTTCTTGGCAGCGATTGGATTGCTTTCTTCTAGGGCGCGAGTCACGGGTTCAGTTGTTCTTCAGGGCGAGGAACTTATTGGCAAAACTCCGCAGCAAATGCGTTCGGTTCGTGGACGACTGATGGCCATGATTTTTCAGGATCCGCTATCAGCGCTGAACCCTGTTCATCGTGTTGGCAAGCAAATAGTTGAGATGTTGCAATCACACCAGAATCTGACGAACAAACAAGCAGCAACACGCGCGGTGGAACTTCTGGACTTAGTTGGTATCCCACAACCTGAACAACGCTCAAATCAGTATCCTCACGAATTTTCGGGCGGAATGCGTCAGCGTGTAGTTATAGCCATCGCGATAGCCAACAATCCAAAGCTATTGATTGCCGATGAGCCGACAACTGCACTTGATGTGACGGTGCAAGCACAGATTCTTGAGGTGATCAAGCGCGTGCAACAGCAATTTGGTACGGCTGTTGTTTTGATTACCCACGACCTTGGTGTGATCGCGCGCGTAGCAGACAGGGTTGATGTGATGTATGCAGGTCGCAATGTTGAACAGGGTTTAGTCGACAATTTGTATGATCACCCAAGTCATCCTTACACGCGTGGGTTGCTTTCATCGATACCACAAGCCGGTAAAGACCGACTAACTCCAATCCGTGGATTCCCGCCAAATATGATGTCGCCACCGTCTGGGTGTGCATTTCGCACGCGGTGCGAGTTTGCCGAACCCTCATGCGAGGTTGACATCCCCGAGTTGAAAATGTTTAATGATCTACAAACAGCGTGTTTGCGCGCACATCAACTGCCAAGTTTTCAGGTCCGACAATGAGCGACGAACTTCTCAATGTTGTTAATCTTGTAAAAAATTTTCAAGTTCGGCGTACAAGAAACTCTGGATCTAAGAAGCGAACGGTACAGGCTGTCACCAATGTTTCATTTTCAATCAATAGAGGCCAAACACTTGGTTTAGTAGGCGAGTCAGGTTCTGGAAAAACAACAGTTGGTCGTTGTATCTTGCGACTGATTGAGCCAACTTCTGGTCAGGTCGAATTTGACGGTGAAGATTTGGGCTCAATGAAGTTTGAAGAGTTGCGTGCGACTCGGCGCAAAATGCAAATCGTCTTTCAAGATCCGTTTGCATCTCTGGATCCTAAAATGACTGTTGGTTCGTCTATCGCCGAGCCGTTAATTGTTCAAGGTGTACCGGGTGACCATAACGATAAAGTCTTTGAGTTGCTTGAACTTGTCGGACTCTCGGTTGATCACGCTTCACGATTTCCCCACGAGTTCTCCGGAGGCCAGCGCCAACGAATCGGAATCGCACGGGCGTTGGCACTGAACCCCGCGCTGATTATTCTTGACGAACCAGTTTCGGCTCTTGATGTGAGTATTCAAGCAGGAATTCTCAACTTGTTCGAAGATTTGCAGAAGAAACTCGGAATCAGTTATCTGTTTATTGCCCATGATTTGTCCGTCGTGCGCCATATTGCTGATCGCATTGCGGTTATGTACCTTGGAAAGATTGTTGAAATAGGTGACAGAGATTCGGTATTCGATCACCCAACACACCCGTACACAAAGGCATTGTTGTCGGCGGTTCCGGTAACGGACCCAAAAGTTGAGCGATTGCGTTCTCGCGTGACGCTTGAAGGTGAAGTGCCGTCGCCGATGAATCCTCCGTCAGGTTGTCGCTTTCGAACCCGGTGTTGGAAAGCCCAAGACATTTGTGCACAACAAGAGCCCGTACTTGAATTGCGTGCAACTAGCCAAATGTCGGCATGCCATTTTCCTGAGTCCTGAAGGTAGCATTTTGGCGTGAGAAATATAATTACCTATGTAACCCTTTTCGTTAATGTCATCGCAATGTTCTCAATGATCGTTGGCGTTTTACTACACAGCGGAAGAGGTGGAGGATTGTCAGACATGTTCGGGGGAGGAGGCTCTGCCGCTCTTGGTTCGGCCGCCGCAGAGAGAAATCTAAACCGAATAACAACAGTGTTTGCAGTTGCATGGGTTGTGACTGTAATTGCGTTGGGTTTACTGCTGGCTTAGTTGTCAGCATTCACAGGTTTTTAGGATATATTTTTATTCCACGTCGGAGTGGCGAAATTGGCAGACGCACCAGCTTAAGGGGCTGGCGCTCGTAAGGGCGTAGGGGTTCAAGTCCCCTCTTCGACACTAGAAATCTTTCGGCGTACTATTCTTTGCTCGTGAATTCTTCTCGACAGTCGTTTAAGCAATTTTGGAAGTTTTTGACGCAGCCGCTAGGTGCACTCATATGGTCGTTTATTGCTGTGTTTCCAATCTGGTTTACTGGCGCAAACGTTAAAAGGTTTCTCGTATATGTCGTGTTGTTTTCATTGATTCTGTCGGCGCCTGCGCTATCTGAAAAGTTTGGCAAAATTAAATATCTCAGTAGATTTCTTGCTATTTTATTTTGCGCTGGCTTGCTGATTTTAGAAAGATCATCTCTCTCATCGCTCGCGGTGAGTGTGATCGTAGTCTCGTCTTTACTTTTGACTGTCATCACTTATAGTCGACCGCCAATTCGACGAATTGTTGCCATCAATTTTGCTATTTTCTTTTGTCTTTTGTTGCCAACTGAGATCGGTTTCAGATTCGTCACCGAAAACTACAAGGGGTACAACTGGGATATGCTGATGGCTCGAAACTCAGGTTCCACCTCACATTATCAGTCTGTAGAAAATTTTAGGAGTTCGCGATTAGACGGCCCAGGGTTAGTCCCATACCCAGTAATAACACGGACAGCGGCCGGGCTGCGCACAACTACTGACCAACCTGCTTCTTTCTTAGGAAGAATCTTAATCTTTGGAGGCTCGACTACCTTTTGTGGTGAAGTGCCAGATGATATGACGCCTTCGTCAACTCTTCAGCGACTTCTAAATGACCGCGGTGCCAAACGACGGGTCGAAAATTTTGGAAAAAATGCAGCTACTTCTGCAGACCGTGTGACCGTTCTTGGAGGGGTAGATGATTTAAGCGAAGGTGACATCGTCATTTTTTATATCGGTATCAACGAGGCTGGCGTAGGTTTCACGCAAAAATTACAACCAATTAGATTAATCAGCAAGATCCCAGAGATTGGAACAGGTATTCAGAGAATGGGTAACTATTCACGAATAGCCAATGTTCTTTATAGGAAACTTGTGTTTGGTTCAATTGTGGTGTCTGAGCAATCAAAATTAGATGCAATTCAACAATTTCAAAAGTCGATGGATGACGCCAAGGCAATCACGGATAAGGTTGGCGCGTCTCTGGTTCCTGTGTTGCAGGCAAATCTTTTCACTCGTAACCCATCAACCGCATACGACGACGAGCTTGGCAAGTTATATGGAAGTGAATTACGCGTTGTTGTGAGCGATCTGTATAAAAGATTGCAGGCAGTAATTTCAAGATACGAATATCACGGCGATGCAACAGCAGTCATGAATGACTTAGAACCGTCGCCATATTACGACTGGATGCATGTCAATGTTGCAGGTAATAAAAAAATTGCTAAATATCTCGAAGAACATCTCGTAGCTTCGCAACTCATTGACTAAATAGTGTTATCCTGACGCGACGTGTCGAGAATAATTCGAATTTCCAAATAGATATGGTCTGTCATGTTTGCAATCCAAACGACTCTCGTCGCATTCATCAGCAATGAGATCAATGAGACAGCTTTTTCAACATCGGCGAGGCGAAATTGGCAGACGCACCAGATTAAGGTGCTGGCGCTCGTAAGGGCGTAGGGGTCCAAGTTCCCTCTTCGACACTATGAATGTTTCGGCGTACTAATCTTTGCTCGTGGATTCTTCTCGCCAATCGCTTAAGCAATTTCGGAAGTTTTTGACGCAGTCTCTCGGCGCTCTCATTTGGTCGTTTATTGCGTTGGTTCCAATTTTGTTGTCCGGTGCCGCAATTGAAAGATTCCTTACTTATGTCGTGTTATTTGGATTGATTCTTCGGGCGCCAACACTTACTGGAAAGTTAGGCAAAATTAAATATCTGAGTGAGTCTCTTGTTGTTTTATTTTGCGGTGGTTTGCTGATTTTTGAGAAATCATCACTTGCGTCGCTCGCGGTAAGAGTTGTTCTTGTTCTTTTCCTACTCCTCGCAGTCATTATTTATCGCCGACCGTCAATTCGACGAATTGTTGTCGTCAATTTTGCCGTTCTTTTTTGTCTTTCGATACCAACTGAGATTGGTTTCAGATTCTTTACTAACTCTCAATCGTCTTCGCAATTTCAGATTGTGGACATTTTCAGAAACTCACGACCAGATGGTCCTGCAGCATGGCCAGTTGAGTTTACAACTAGCAGTACAAACGGTCTGCGGACTACAACAGATCAACCTGCTTCTTACTCGGGTCGAGTTTTAATTTTTGGAGGGTCAACAACCTTTTGTGCCGATGTGCCCGACTTTATGACGTACCCATCGATACTCCAGCGTCGGCTAAATGACCGCGGTGCGAAACGTAGAGTAGAAAATTATGGAAAGAGTGCGGCGACTTCTACAGACCGTGTGATCGTTCTTGAAGGTGTAAAGGATTTAAGTAAAGGTGACATTGTAATTTTTTATATAGGCGTCAATGAAGCTGGTGTCGGCTTTACGCAAAGAGAACTACCAGCCGGAATAATCAG
>CAMCZA010000006.1 GCA_945885515.1 Ferrithrix thermotolerans DSM 19514
AGCACTTTGCCATCTGCATCAACTATCGCCACCGAATTAAATAACGAGTTGTTTGCCCGCTCATACACACTGATCGGCAAAACAACGCTGAGTTCTTTTGCAACTTTGGCAAAATGCGCCACAGTTGGGTGACCCGCCATTTCCGTGGCTCGTTGCAGATCCTGTGTCGTTTGATCTTTGCAAAAATAGTGGCCCTCAAAAAGTTCAGGGATCAAAATAATTTGTGCGCCTTGCTTTGCGGCACTGCGCACAAGCCGTTCAGCAGTCGCAATATTGACGTCAATATCAGTAGACATTGACATCTGCAACGCAGCGACTTTAACGGTTTGCATATTTATTTGGCGAGCTGATCTTTAATTGCTGCCACAACTTCTGGTGCGTCGGGTGTTGCCTGTGGCTTAAACCTTGTAACAACCTCACCATCTCGGCTCACCAAAAACTTTTCAAAGTTCCATCGAATGTCGCCAACATAACCTTCGCTGTCTGCAGTCAAGGTCAGTTGTTTGTAGAGTTCATGGCGATTATCACCGTTCGTATCAACTTTTTCCGATAGTGGAAACGTCACACCAAATGTTGTCGAGCAAAAAGTCTCAATCTCGCTTGCGGTGCCTGGTTCTTGTCCCATGAATTGATTGCATGGCACACCAACAACAGAAAAGCCTTGTGCAGAATATTCTTTTTGCAACGCTTCAAGTGCCGTGTACTGCGGGGTCAATCCACACTTTGAGGCCACATTCACCACCAGGGTGACTTTTCCTTTTAGCAAACTAAGAAGATCATTGGCGCCGGATAAACCGGCAATTTTTGCGTCATACACCGACATTTTGTCTCTTTTCTATTTTGAAAAATACTCGTGTGGCAAGGCTACTCATAAACCTGATACACAACACGGGTGCCCAGAACACAATTTGACGCCAGTTTTTTTAAACGCTTCTACTCAACGACGCCGATGCACTCGCGTCGAAAAATTGAAACGCTCGCCTCGGCCGTGCATCACTTTTGTAATTGGTGGGATATTCCAGTGCGCTCAGTTCTGGACATTGGCGCGGGTGTCGGCTACTGGAGCAACTGGTATCGCAAAAATCATCAACGAACAAAAGTTGTGTCGGTTGATGTCAGCGAACATGCATGCAACAAGTACGGCCATCAACTTCGGGATATCAGTTCATGGACACCAACAACAAAATTTGATCTCGTTATTTGCCAAAGCGTGCTGCAATACCTTGATGACCGTGCCGCACGAGCAGCAATCAAAAATTTGTCCAAAGCAACTAAGCATGTTTTATTTTTTGAGGTGCCGACAACAAATGATCTGCACCATAATGTTGATCGAACGGTTACTGATCTTGAGATCTACTCGCGAAGTGGTGACTGGTATCGACAAGAACTTTCGCGCAATTTTAAACAAGCCGGTGCTGGTTTATGGATCGCAAAAACGAGCACAATTGTGCTGTATGAATTGGAAGGCACTGCGCGCTAAGGCAAATTTTGAACAGCGCCATAGCCTTAAGTCATGGCATCGGCAAATACTCAAAATCCATACGAGTTGGCTCAACACGCCGCCGAGTTCATTTTCAAAAAATTTGGTTGCCGACACGATGTTCTCGCAGTTCTAGGTTCTGGTTGGGCACATGCGGCATCGGTGCTCGATGCAACCAACGAAATTTCAGTCACTGAAATTCCTGGATTCACCAAACCATCAGCCATCGGACATGGTGGATCTTTGAGAAGCGTCGCGGTCGGCGACTCGCGAGTGCTACTGCTCACTGGTCGAACGCATCTGTATGAGGGCCACGGTGTTAACTCCGTAGTCCATGCCGTGCGCACTGCCGCATTTGCCGGTTGCAAAACGGTTGTGTTGACAAACGCTGCCGGTTGTTTGCGCACCGATTGGGGTGTTGGTGCCACAGCGCTAATTTCAGATCACATTAATCTGACTGGTTTCTCACCCCTGACGGGCGCCGATGCACCCGCGCCACTTCATGGACGCTTTGTAGATTTGACTGATGCCTACAGTGATCGTTTACGAAAGATTGCCAAGCAGGTCGACCCAACTTTGCATGAGGGTGTGTACATGGGATTTCATGGTCCGCACTTTGAAACACCAGCAGAAATTCGTGCGGCTCGTGTCTGGGGCGCAGATCTCGTTGGCATGTCGACGGTAATGGAGACAATCGCCGCGCGACACATGGGAATGGAAGTCCTCGCACTATCGCTTGCAACAAATCTTGCTGCCGGCCTTTCGGGTGAGAAACTTTCCGGGGATGAAGTTCTCGAAATTGGTAAAGCATCAGCGACACGAGTTGGTGGCTTGCTCGCTGAAATTCTCAAACAAATTGATGCTCAGAAAAGCAAATCATAATTATGGCCAACGAAACTAAAGACCGCATCGCAATCATCAATGCGCAGATTGTCACTGTCGATGAATCGGGTTCAGTAATCGACAACGGTTCGCTGGTTGTCGGCGCAAACGGCGAAATTCGCGCAATCTCCAGAGGGCAAATCGACAACGACGCATCTGTTGTGGTTGATGCACGCGGAGCGATCGTGATGCCGGGCTTGATTAACGCTCACACTCACCTCGGCATGACATTATTTCGTGGATTAGGTGACGACATGAGTCTTGAAGATTTTCTTGCTCGTCTCATGCCGGCCGAAATAAAAGTTCTGAACCACCACGCGGTCCACGCAGGAACTCAACTCGCCGCACTTGAATCTCTGCTCGGTGGTATCACGACTTCACTTGACATGTACTACCTGCCGGATGCCGCGCTAGAAGTTGCCAAATCAAGCGGGATGAGAATACAAACTGGCCCAAACTTTTTAGAGTCGGATGGCCCTGAACCACTTGCGTTTGCTGACCGTCTGGCTTGGGCGACAAAATGGCTTGAAGCGCCACGCGACGAAACGGGTTCAACTGGTTGGGTCGCACCGCACAGCACATATCTACTAGGCGAAGATCATCTGCACACGCTCGCAGCCTTGGCTTCAAAATTTGAAGCACGAATTCACGTTCACGCTGCTGAAACTGTTGGCGAAATGCAACTCGTTGCCAAGCGTCATGCAGGTCGAACGCCTATTCAGGTTCTTGCTGATACCGATTTATTGCGCCAAAGTGTTCTGGCCCACGGGGTGCATTTAAATGATCGGGATATAGAGATGATCGCCAGTAACTCGGCGACGGTTGTCCACTGCCCTGCATCAAATTACAAATTGGCAAGTGGTGTCGCACGAATTTTAGATTTGCAACGCGCCGGCGTCAATGTTGCGTTGGGCACTGACGGCCCGGCTTCGGGCAACGACATTGATTTATGGATTGCGATTCGTCTTGCTGGGTACATGCAAAAAACCGTTGCAAAAAATCCTGCAGTTTTACCGGCACTTGAAATCGTGCGCATGGCGACTATTAATGGCGCAAAAGCGTTGCAATTGAATCACATGATCGGCTCTCTTGAAGTTGGTAAGCGCGCAGATTTGATTGTGCTGGACTCTGATTCGCCATCGCTCACACCAAACTTTGATCCACATACGACTATTGCCGCATCGGTAACCCGCGCCGATGTGCTCCATGTAATAGTTGACGGCAAACTTGTTGTGCAAAACCGCAAATGCTTGACGATTGATCACAAATCTGCAATCAATGCGGTTAAAGAACTTGGCAAACAAGTTTTGGCTAGTGTCAATAACAATTGATCGATTTGTTGGCACTACTGTAGGTCGGATATGACAACTCAAATTGATTGGAAACTATTACGGGCAACTGCACTGGCTGTCGCCAAAAATGCTTATGTGCCTTACTCAAAATTTCAGGTTGGTGCGGCTGCGCTTGTCGATGACGGACGAATAATAACTGGTTGCAATGTTGAAAACGCATCGTATGGCTTAACTTTGTGCGCCGAATGCGGTTTAGTCAGCGAACTAATTAAGTCTGGTGGTGGCCGACTCGTTGCAGTTTGCGCGTTCGGTAATGGTGAAGCAGTCACCCCATGCGGACGATGTCGACAATTGCTGTGGGAGCACGGCGGTGCAAACATGTTGCTTGAAGTAAATGGCGAGCCACGAAAACTCAGCGAGATGTTGCCGGTTGCGTTTCCCGAAGAGTCTGTATTTGTTAACCCAGGTAACTCAACATCGTGATCACGCAACAAGGTTTATCTACAAAACAAACCGAGTTCTTCAATGAAAACGGTTATTTGGTATTGCCAGATTTTGTTGATGCTCAAGCCTGCGTAAAACTGCGCGATCAAGCGATGGTTCTTGCTGAAAAATATTGTCCGTCGCCACAGCAAGCAACAGTTTTCACCGCCGATGGTACCGCGGTGCACGCCTCCGACGATTACTTTTTAACGAGTGGCGACAAAATTCGCTGCTTCTTCGAAAAAGATGCATTCGATGAACACGGCAAACTTCGTCAAGATGCACATCTTTGTTTGAACAAACTCGGTCATGCGATGCATGATCTTGACCCAGTGTTCAAAGAGTTCAGTCATTCAAGTCGCCTTGCAGCGGTCGCTCACTCCATTGGCCTCAAGCAAGAAAAGTTATTACAATCGATGTACATTTTTAAACAACCACGCATCGGTGGCGAAGTAACTTCCCATGTTGACCACACTTACTTGTGGACAGAACCACAATCAGTGACCGGATTTTGGTTTGCGATCGATGACGCAACACTTGAAAACGGCTGCATGTGGGCGTTACCTGGCGGGCACCGTCTGCCGGTTAAACATCGCAATCGTCTAACCGCGGATCGCAAGTCGACATACAACGAAGTCTTTGATTCAACCCCGTACCCAACCGACGGGCTTGTGCCCCTCGAAGCGGCGCGGGGCACTCTGATTTTGCTCAACGGAACTTTGCCCCATCGTTCGGGTCCAAACACAAGTGATAAACCCCGACACGCCTACACGCTTCACGCAATTGACGGCACTGCAAACTATCCGAGTGATAACTGGTTGCAGCGACCATCTTTGCCGATGAGTGGCTTTTCAAACTAAAAATTTACTCAGTTAGTATCGCTCGAGACGCCGAGGTTCCGAGACGAGTTGCGCCGGCGCTGATCATTTGCAGCGCTGTTTCGCGTGTTCGAATACCACCACTGGCTTTAACTCCAATTGAGTCTCCAACAGTTGCCCGCATCAGTTCAACTGCGTGCACCGTCGCACCGCCTGATTTATGAAACCCAGTTGAAGTCTTCACAAAATTTGCTCCGTTAGCAACAGCCACTCGGCAGGTCGCAACAATCTGTGCGTCGGTTAACGCAGCCGACTCAATAATCACCTTCAAACAAGTCGTTGCTGGAATGGCCGCGTGGACCTGTGCAATCTCGTCGCCAAGTTCCAGCCATCTTGATGAGAATACAAACCCCAAATTGACGACCATGTCAACTTCGGTTGCACCATTTTTTGTCGCTTGACTGGCTTCAATTGCTTTGACATCTGCTGCGTGCGCCCCCGACGGGAACCCGACGACAGAAGCGATTTTGATTTCCGGGGGAAGCGAACCTGTCGCAATTGGTAACAACGACGGCGAAAAGCAAACCGCAAAAACATTAAGTGATTTGGCTTCACTACAAAGATTCGCGATTTCTACAGCGGTCGCTTCGGGCGCAAGCAGGGTGTGATCAATATATTTTGCTAGCTCTTCAGAAGTCATTGATAGTTACCTTAATTCATCGTCTCGCTTTTTAGTTATCAGCAATTTCAAGGTATTGTTTTGACCTGAGATGGCAACGCTGCGATTCAACTACGGAACAATGGGCTCAGGAAAAAGCACTCTCGCATTGCAGATTAATCACAACCTGACAAGTAGAGGTTTGGCCGGGCTTCTGCTGACCAAACTTGATCGTGATGGCGGACAAGTCACGAGTCGTCTAGGTGTTTCAACACCCGCAATTGAAATGGCGCCCGACATAAATCTTTTTGAACTCGCTGTGTCGCGCATGCCGCTGCAATTTATCGTCTGCGACGAAGCACAATTTTGCACAGTTGAACAGTGCGATCAACTTGCCCTGATAGTCGATGAACTTCATGTGGATGTTTATGCATTTGGGTTGATAACCGACTTCAAAGGTTTGTTATTTGACGGCACACGGCGGCTGCTCGAAATCGCCGACCAACGAATTGAAATGCAAGTTGAAGCCCGTTGTTGGTGTGGTGCGCGAGCGACGAACAACGCCCGCTTAGTAAACGACAAAGTTGTATTGGAAGGCGAAACCGTAATGGTCGGCGACACAGATAAAAATACGATCGCCCCGTTATTTGGCGACGTAATTCGATATGAATTACTTTGTCGAAACCACTATCGCAAAAAACAGGTTTCGGCTAACTAAGAAACGTTTAGTAAATCAACGACAAAGACCAGAGTTTCTCCACCCTTGATTACTCCACCTGCGCCTTGGCTGCCATAACCCATATCTGGTGGGATCGTAAGTTTTCGTCGTCCACCGACTTTCATACCGGCAACACCTTTGTCCCAACCTGAAATTACTTGGCCGTTACCCAAACTAAATTCAAACGGCTCATTGCGATCCCATGATGCATCAAATTGTTTTGCCGTACTCCATGCAACACCGACATAGTGCACAGAAACGGTCTTGCCGTTTATTGCCTCTTTACCGCTGCCAACCGTAATATCTTCGGTTACTAAACTGCTCGGCGCTGGAGTTTGTGGGATCGTTACTTCTGGTTTGGTATTTGACATCCCTGCACGCTACCAATTTGCGAAGATATTTCAGAGACTGGTGATCAATTTTGGCTTCTTAGACCCAAGGTTTCCTGCAAGATAATCATCAACCATCTGATCGTTAAACAAATCGTAATTAGTTCGCAAGTGATGAGGCTCAAAATCGCGTGTCAAAAATAATCTTCCCATGCTGCGCTGCGCCGTGAACTTGAGTTCAATCCCATTTATTAGATTGCTTAAAGTCAACGCAAGTTCGCCAGAGCCCTTGAGAACTGTTGCCAGCCCGACGTCATGGATTCCCATTCCTTTTTCTAAAGTCGGTACAGACTGATGCAACACCTCTCCGGCGTCGGCTGCTGAAACGATTTTATGAATAGTGATTCCAGCACATTGTGGCTCCATAAACACAAAGGGCCAGAACAGAGTTGCTGATCCTCGGTACCACGGCGAAAGCCCAAGGTGAAAGTTCAGCGAAAGCGGCGGAAGCGACTTAAGTAACTCGCCGTTTATCAGGTCGCAACCAAACACAATGCAAACATCGGCTGGTTCTTTGTTCACAAAATCAACCGTCCCGCGCGAGTTGAGATCTTGGGGTTGGCACACATGCGTCTCAATACCTGAGTAAACCGCCTGATGATTCAGTTCACCAAAAGCCCCAGATTCAATCTCAAAACGCTTTTCAAAATGTCGGGAAAAATTTTTTAGGTCATGCTTGGCGATATTCGCGGGGGGTGAAGGCATCACCGATTCGCGCTCCATCACCACCACTCGAAAACTCGCATCTAATTTCAAGAGTTTCGCCAGAACGAACAGATGTCTTGAGTGAGACCCCGAAAACAATAGTACGCGCATTACTTAAACCGCTTTCAATAGATTCTTAGATGTTAATAGTTCGCAAACCTCTAAGACTTGATCTGGTTCCAACTTCAATTGACTCGCAATGTCCGATGTTGACTTAACTCCATCGGTCAAAAATAGTATCCACAGCACAAGATCGAGATTTGCAATCTTTAAGTTAGGCAGTAACGCCCCACCAAAAATCTCATACAGGCCATGTTGCGACAACATTGGCTCACCGTGAGGATCAGACCGTTCGTAAACTCTTCTACTCTCAATTTCATCAATTATTTGTGTGTACAACAGCAAAGTCTCGGCAATCTGGGAGCCTGTTACAAAGTCAAGATTGTCGAGTGAGGTGTGATACTGCGGATATGTGTAATACATATCTTTTGCCAAGGTTGCCATATTGATTCTGAACCCTGGTGATGAATACTGTCGTTCGTCACTGCCATGAATATCGAAGTCATTGGCGGTAAAAACTTTCTTATTCTGTCGTAAAACTTTTTCAATAATCAAATTGATCGGATGCAATGCATCAAATGACTTTTTGATCTGGAAATTTCCAGGTCCACCAACCGTGGTGATCTGTAAACCAAAATCAATTAATTTCATCTTCTCTTGATTGAGATTTAAATACGCAATGGCTCCAACCGTTTCGGGAACCAAAACAATTCTGTAACTCCACCGCAATTGCTTTTTCGATGCAATATGCCTCGCGAGTAGCGTAGTCAGAAGCACTCCACTCAACGAATCGTTGGCCATTGCCGGGTGGCAAATGTAACTTGAAATCAAAATTTCTTTTGCCGACTCTCCCTCTATGACCACTTCACCACAAGTCATAGAACCAATTACAAATTTTGAGTTGATCACTGCACGCAGAGGCTGAGCGGCAGATTTAAGTTGCTCTGCCTGTGCATGGGTCACGCAAAAACCCCAGTCAGGCTTGTAGTAAGAGGTTCGATATGGAATTGCCTCGGCCACAGTTTCGTGCGTGTGAATATGGGTTTGTATCTCGCTGTAGTCAGCAGTTACGTCACAAGACTGGCTATAGGACACAACATGAATTGGGCTATTTTTTAAGTCAACAATGCGATTTTGTTTTGAATCTTCGATAAAAGCGTCTATCAGCTCCCACTCCTTTGGGACTGTCCAATCATAAACTTTGGTTCCAGACGGAATTTCAAGAACATCAATTGGCGTAATGTCTTGAAGCCCAAGAATCGTCTTTCTATTTTCAGAACCAGCGAGGCTTCGGTTCAATCCAAACAATAAGTCAAGTTTGTCTTGAATTAAGTTACTCAGTTGGGCACCGATAATTTGTTCTGGGGAAAAATCCACATTGATCATGAACTTTTCAGTTAGTTCACTCAGATGATCAAAGTCTTCTTGTGTATCCAGATCAAACTTAAGATATGGGAACGCAATCTCTTTGCGCGCCACTAATCCTCTGATGTCAGAAGGTGCGAGTGTTTTCAGTGCAAGAGTCAAATGTTCTCGCATCGCGTCGTCTTTGACTGATTCATTCAGGTCGCGCAAAACCTCAGATTGAAATAATTCGGCACCAAATCCATCTGGATAATCACAGATCCCGTCTGGTTGGTGGTTGAACAAATACTTGATCGGGCTGCGGGCATACTCAGAAATCAATTCATCTATTTCAGATCCACTAATAAAAGGATTGTCAGCGCACACTCGAATCACCACATCGGCAGGAAACTGCTCTGCTGCATCTGCGAACCGTCCAAGGACGTCGTTCTCGGAACCTCTGAAAATTTCTATGCCGAGCGAAGTCGCCAATTCGCAAAGTGAATCATCACTTGATTTAGTCGTGGTTGCAAGAACTACTTTCGTCAATTGCTTGCTGCTTCTGACTCGTCTAATCACCCACTCTAAAACTGAGTGGTCACCAAGCTTTGCAAGCGCCTTACCTGGAAGCCGCGTTGACTCCATCCGTGCTTGAATCAAGCAAAGTGAGTTCAATTGCGTCATGACTTGCTGAGATCGTCCCAAGTGAGAATGTGATCTTCTGGCAGATCACGAATAGTTTTCTTTCCGATTACCTCGTCCCAATTAATAGGACTAACACCGGTGCCGGGACGCTTTGCAACTAAATCGCTGTCAACAATTTTGTGACCAGACTTTAAGTCGCGCGTTAAGACAATGCTCCTTCGTGCATTGAGTCTTGAAATCTCTTCCGTGGCAATTGGTGCTTTGTTACGTGTCGGCCCAAGCAGCTCATGAACTTTTTTAACTTTGACTTGAAATCTTGCCAAGTCACTTTCATCCATTGCGTGATAATGATCGTTACCAGGCAAGGTTTTATCAAGGGTGAAATGCTTTTCAAGAACTACCGCACCAAGCAAATGGGCAGCTATCAGGCTCATCATCTCTTGGGTTGGCAATGTGTGGTCTGAGTATCCAAGCAACACATCTGGGTAGCGATTGCCCAGATCCGTAAGCATTCCAAGATGGGCGTTCTCGTCTCGAGTTGGATAATTGAGAATGCAGTGCATCAAGCAAATTTGACGGGCACCCGCTGCACGCAAGATTGCCAAGGCCGTATCGATCTCGCCAATATTTGATGCACCAGTCGACAAGATTATTGGTTTGCCAGTTGCCGCAACTTTCTTTAGCAACGGCGGATTAGTTATATCAGCCGAGGCAATTTTGAAGTAACTCACAAGTGGGTTAAGCATCTCAACAGCACCAATGTCAAATGGCGTCGAGACAAATTCAATCTCAAATTTCTTGCAATGGTCAGCAAGTTGTTTATATTCGGCGGCACCAAAGGCGTCATACTTTGTAAACAACTCATATTGGCTAGTCGTGGGTTCTTTGCTTGTATCCCAATATGACGGCGAGAACTTTGAGGCGATCAAACCCGCTTTGTAAGTTTGAAACTTCGCGGCATCGGCACCTCCACGTTTTGCAGCCTCAATCAACAGTTTTGCTGTTGCGAGCGAACCCTCATGATTGACTCCGATTTCGGCAATCAGATACGGTGCATCATTTTTGCCAACTAGTCGGCTTCCCAATTGCATTGAAGTTGTCACTTTGTCGACTCTTCGCCGTGCTTGTCAACTATTCGTTGGCGATGATGCTCCATTGCTGCAGAATCGTTCGTCGAATTATTGGCGTGGCGACGATATCGATATAGCGGAAGTTCAAGACGATAAATTTTGTATTTTTTAGTGAACCTCAACCGAAGATCTGTTTCTTCGTGCAACAGAAAAGACTCGTCATAAAGACCAATGTCAATCAATTGCTCGGTGCGAAACATGATTCCACAGGCAATCGGTTCAGCCAAACAATCGTTGCGACCTAATACCTCTTCTTGCTCGTCAACCAACAGATAGTCACAGGCGATTGCATCCATGTATTTATTTTCTCGTAAAAACCCATGGAGTAAATGAAGAAACTCATCATTGACATAATCATCGGCGTCAACTCGAACTACAAACGGCGTGCGGGCCCGACGAATGGCTTTGTTGAGTGATGCTGGTAGTCCAAGATTGCTTTCGTTTGTTATCAAAACTATTTCGTCGGCGAACTCTTGAAGAACACTTGCGCTGTTATCCGTACTGCCATCGTTGATCACGACAATTTCAAACTTGTCGCGAGAAATATTTTGGGCAAGCAACGAGCGAAGGCACCGAGTGATGTATCGCTCTTGGTTATAAGCGGCGATAATCACAGAAATAATTGGTTGCGTCATAAATCTGCTCAGTTCAAAACTTTTGATAGCGCGGTGTGCAATCTTGTCGGAACTGTTTCATCCATTTTTACAACTACCGGCAGCGATACTGCTCGTTCAAGTCGAGCCCGCGACGGACCAAATGCTTTGTCCAAGTCTCCGCCATGACGCGCAACGAGTTCAGGCATATGCGTCCATGTTCCTGCAAAGTGCCAAGTGACTGCCTCCGGCAGAATTTTTGTAGAAAGCCCTTCAGCCAAAAGTGCGCTACGACATTTTAAGGCGGTCGCATTATCGACGACACTAAAGATGAGCGCATCGGCGGTTTCGTGAGACCCAGCCGGAACTTCGCGCGGGATAATTCCGGGCAGATTTTGTATTGATGCCCACATTGAATCTCGATTTTTGCGTTGCATCGTCACGACATGAGAAAGTTTCTTTAACTGGGCCAGCCCAACTGCACCTTGTAGTTCATTCATCCGGAAGTTAAAACCGCTACTAGCGCGCGTGTCTTCCCAACGTGGCACACTCGGGTTGTTCTCGTGCCCATGATCATGCCATGCTGCTGCAAATTTGTAATCGTTTTCGTTTTGAAACACGATCATTCCACCTTCACCAGTTGTCATCGTTTTTGCAAAGTCAAAACTGTAGGTTCCCATTTGACCCCAAGTGCCAAGTGGTCGGCCATCAAGTGAACCCCCGCATCCCCACGCCGAGTCTTCAATCAGTACAAGCTTATTTTTTCTGCAAATATCATCAACCTCAAATAACCGTGCAGGCGTGCCGAGCATGTGAACTGCGATCACAGCCTTCGTTTTCGGTGTAATCAATGATTTCAAAGATTCAGGATCAATATTTAATGTGCCATCAATTTCCGCGCACACCGGTATCGCACCAGCCTCAATTATCGCTTCAACAGTGGCGACAAAAGTAAAACTCTGGGTAATTACTTCGTCGCCAGGTTGCAGATCTAAAACAGCAAGCGCCACCCGAAGAGCCGCAGTGCCAGAGGTAACCGCGAGCGCGTATGGCATGCCAACAGACTTTGCAAACTCGCGTTCAAAGTCTCTTACTTTCCAACGGTCCTGTCGCAAATGATCAAACGAGTGGCGAAACAACACGCCGCCATGTTTGAAAATATCGTCGATCTCGGCCTGTTCTTCAGCACCAATGAGCTCATAACCAGGCATGTATTGATTTTACTCTGAGATCTTTACATCTTCTCAAACAACGAAATGATCCTTGCATCTGTAAGTGTTGCTCGAAAGTCAGCACCTAAAGCATTTGTTAACGGCTTTTCATGTTTAATCGTCGCTGCAATCAGTGCTTGACGCAATTCATCCGTTAGGTTGGCACAAACACCAGTTGGAAGTTCAACTTTTTGTAATTCAATCATCTTACGAAACTCGCTGTGCGCTTGTGGATAAAACTCACTCATCACATTGAGCACAATGCAATTTGCTACGCAGTGATGCAAACCAAAGACAACACTTAGCGCCGCAGAAAAAGGATGAACGATTCCGACATAACTCGTGGCGATCGCACAACCACCTAAATAACTTGCAACCATCAAATCGCTTCGCCTTGCGTCGGCCATCATGTCGCTACTCAAAAATACATTGCGACAAAGATTTACTGTTTCTCGCGAATACGCGTCGCCAATTGCGTTTCGGTACGAACCCGCCAATGCTTCGATGCAATGTATGTAAGCATCCATGCCCGTATAAAAATATTGATTTCGGGGAACCGTGCTTGTCAGACTCGGGTCTAATACGACATGATCAAAGACCGTGTAGTCGCTATTCATTCCCAACTTCAAACCTGTCTCAAGGTTCGTCATCACACATGTGCGCGTTGCTTCAGCACCAGTGCCGGAAATTGTTGGAACCCCAATTTTGTGGACACCAGGCACTCGAACCAGATCCCAACCTTGATACTCGGCGGCTTTGCCACCATTCGTCAGCAAGTTCGCCACAGCCTTTGCGGTGTCAAGTGTTATTCCCCCGCCAAAACCAACGATTGTCGCGGGCGAAGTGTGACCACTCGCCTGCAAAGCAACGACTAGTTCGTCAATCGATTGGGTGCTTGGCTCTTTTTGTGTACCAATAAAGTGTTTCGCGTCAGCGCCACGAATACCGAGTGCATCAACAACTTGTTTTTTGTCTTTAAAAAAATCATCAATCAGATAAATTGCATTTGGTGAAGACTCAGTTCTTCGAGCGTTGACCAAATCGGTCACCTCTGCGGCCGAACCGTCGCCAAAAGTGAACCTTCCGACATTGCGAACAACTTTGATCCCGGTATCAAGAATCGTCATGCCAGCCCACGCACAGTGTCAAACATTTTGACTGAGGCGTCAAACTTTCCGTTACTTGCAACAACCGTGCATGGCTCACTAAAGACTCGTTCTGTTAGGTCAACTCCCTCGATTTCGAATGTTCCACCTGCGCCGTTTACGATCGCTAAGCCTGCAGCAACGTCCCAAAACATTATGTTGTGTTCGGCGTAGACGTCAGCAGCACCAGTTGCAACGAGCCACAATGATGCTGCAGCAGCACCAATCATCCGAATCTTTCCGAATGAACGCATCGTTGTTGCAAATGCTTCGACAGCACGTGGGTCATCAATCGGAAATCGGCTCGGAAACCCGGTGCACAATGTTGCTTGTCCGCGCTCTTGGCGGTCTGAGACATGCACGA
This sequence comes from Ferrithrix thermotolerans DSM 19514, assembly GCA_945885515.1. Lineage (GTDB taxonomy): Bacteria > Actinomycetota > Acidimicrobiia > Acidimicrobiales > Ilumatobacteraceae > BACL27. The sequence continues at coordinate 13,918 of CAMCZA010000006.1, forward strand.
GCACATCCTCGACATAGGCCCCAATTCTTGGGCCACCAAAACTCAATTGCTGTGTAACTAAATTAAACAGAACACCCAAGACAGGTTCGTTGCGCTGCCACAACGCCACCGAAATCATTGATGGACCAAGATTTCTGCTGTAGTTGTAGCTTCCGTCTAGCGGATCAACCACCCAAAGCAAGTTCTCGAACTTACCCGAGTCAATAAAACCAGTTTCTTCGCTAAGAATCGGAAACCCGACACTAGATAACCCCTTGATCAATTGCTTTTCTAAAATCTTGTCGGCAGCGAGTTTAATTTCACGACCGCCGACTTGAAGGTCAACAACTTTTTTTGCATCTTGACTATTGGCACGAATAAATTTTTTACCCACTTTGCGGACAAGCTCCGTGGTCACAACGACGAGACCTTGAATATCATTTATCGTTAGATCGTTCATCGTCGAATCACTCACTGGGGCACCTCGGGGTTTTTGATATCAAATTTGTTACGCCAGATTGGATCGGCGTAATAAATTTTATAGACAAGTTTCATTGTTTCGAATGCATCATGAGACGTGCCGTTCTGAACTGGTTGATTATCAAGAATACTTTGCGTAAACGCCGCAATCTCCGAGTCCCAAGATGGGTCATCTGAATATTCAAACAGTTCTTCTTTCGGGTCACCATTGTCTTTGTCCGGGTCGGCAGTCACCAAAGTCATTGTTTCGTTTCCATAACTTTTTGAACCCGTCAAGATTCCGCGCAAGATCACGCCACCGCGCTGCATATTGATGTCAAGGCTGAACTGGTGTCGCCACTGAGTCGCCGATGAATTGAGCATCGCCACGATGCCATCTTCAGTTTTCATCAGGGCATAGGCATTGTCTTCAACGTTGTATCCCCAATGACCGTTTGAAATAAAACTTTGAACATCTACGAATTCACCGGCCATCAGACGCATCAGATCAACCATGTGTATACCTTGATCTAGAAGTACCCCACCACCGGCGATCTCGCGTTTTGCGCGCCAGTCGGCCTGATTGAAAGTAATCAACTTCGATTTTCCGTAAACACCACGCATGTTGATGATCTTGCCGAATCGACCCGAGCGAATAATCTTCAGGGCGTCTTGAACTGAGTCGTGGTACCGATGATTAAACCCGTACATCAATCGACAATTTGGGTTTAGCTTTTCCGTTTCAATTACTCGAGTGATGTCTGCGATGTCACGGCCTGGTGGTTTTTCACAAAACACATGCCGCCCTAAGTTCAAGCCGGCTCGGGTGACTTCGGCGGCAATATCGTTGGTTACACAAACAATCAATACATCCAAGTCTTGTTCTAGAAGTTGTTGGTAAGTTCGAAAATGTAGAACGCCGTTCGGCAAAACTCCATCGTTTTCAAAAACTCGATCACAAACGGCGACCAACTCAAGATTAGGGTGCCGTTCAACACAATCACCACGACGCTTACCGACAACGCCATAACCGGCGATACCGACTTTCAAAACTTTTGAGGTCATATCGTGAAAATTAACTTTTTAATCGCTGGACAAATTTCAATCACTGTGGCGCAGCCGCACCCAGGTTCAAAAATACTGTGTCGACACCGTAGGCAATGAATGTATATCCTTCACGAATTCGTTGCTCGAGCATTTTTGTATCTGGCTGTACAACATGCATTCCACATGGCATCTTGTGTTTCGCACAAACAGCAAGAATTTTCGAAAGTGTCTCGAGATATTTTTTGTTTTCAAACTCGCCTGTTACACCAAGCGAAGCCGACAAGTCATAAGGGCCAACCATGATCGCGTCTAAACCCTCGACCGCCACAATTGATTCAAGATTATTAACAGCATCAATGTGTTCAATTTGGGCTATAACCAGAGCCTCTTGAGATTCGTCTCGATATGCATCAAACAACTTTCCAAATACATTTGCTCGCTGAAAACCAACACCGCGCCGTCCACGAGGTGGCCAGTGGCATTCGCTGATAATCGCCTGAAGTTGCACTGCCGAAGAAATCATCGGTATCACTACACCAGCGGCACCTTGATCAAGTGCTTGGCGACAATTAATTGGCAGCGGGCTGGCGACACGCGCCAACGGAAGTGTGCCACCCAGTTCGAGTGCACGAAAAATATCTGGTAACTGGCTAACCGAAACTGGTCCGTGCTCCATGTCAATAGCCACCCACTGGTAACCAGCACGACCCATAATTTCTGCAATATTCGAATCTGGTAGTTGCATCCAACTGCCGACAACTGCCGAGCCTTTAGCAAGTGACGCGCGAATCGCTCGCACTTTTTCTAGCCTGTTCATTTACACCTCAACTTACTGAGAAATGGTGGCGGGGGTAGGATTTGAACCTACGACCTTTGGGTTATGAGCCCAACGAGCTACCGGACTGCTCCACCCCGCGTCGTGCCAACAAGACTACCATCGGCGTGCCATAATCGCAGGTGCGATGCCGCTATTCAATCGAACTCCCAAAGCAACACAGTCTGACCTCGAGACTCTTAAGTCTGAGCTCGCCGAATTGCGCGGAGAATTAACAAAACGAACAAATGCCCTGTCGCTTGTTACCGCGATAACAAATGGCTTGGATCAAAAATTTTCTGTTCTCGATCAGAGAATCACGACAATGACCACCGAGTTATCACATCAACTTCATGAACTTGGAACAGAAATTGAATCACTCACAAATGTCTCGCAAGATACAGCATCTCGCGAAGCTTTAGAACAACTTCGAGTCAATCAAATTCGAATTGCAAATGAGCAAGCGCGATACGAGATTGCCTTTCGACAGGACCTCGCTGAAATAATTGAACAAATTCGACGAGGCCAGTAAATTTAAAAGCGGTAACTTTAAAAGCCGTCGAGAGTTTTAGCCGCCAATTAAAGAAATTGCCTTACTAACCAAACTTCGAGCCTCTGCAAGTTTCTGCTGATACAACGAGAAGTCTGGTGGGGTAGTTCCAAGTGCGGCATCGGCTTCCGCAAACAATTCTTCTGCTCGCGCAAGAAGCGCGGAAGGAGTATCTACTGACCCGCTGTCGCTGGTACCCGATGGCAGGGTTGAGCCGGTCGTATTTTTCGAAGTTCCATCATCCGTTACTGTTTCTTCAACAGGAGCCGACGATCCATCACTAATTCTGTCACCAAGATCATCCTTGAAACCTGGAAATAATTTCGAGATTGCAAGACTTAAACCATCAGCCAAGACGACTCTGTTGTTATACGAAGCAAGAAACTTTCTGACAAATATTTGCTTTGCGGCTGGGTCGTCTGGCCGCACAAATAATGGCCGAACATAGACGAGTCCTTTTCCGACACTGATCATTTGCAAGTCACCAAAAATAACTCGAGAGCCTCTTTGGTCGAGCAGTGTGATCTGTTGAGCGACAGTCGGATCACTGCCCATTTCTGCTGCGATTGTTGCCGGCCCTTCAGGAAGCGGATCGCCTACTTTGAAAACTGTTAGTTGTCCGTATGTTGCTGGCTCGCTTGAGACAACCATGAACGCCCGTAATTCTTTGCGAGCGTTATCCGCCGAGAATGGAACAAACGGACGCAACATCGAAAAAATACCGGTTTTTTCTGGATTGCTTGGCGCGTGAAACATTGTGTAGTAAGGCTCAAACCGCGCCACGCTCGCATCACGAACATCGCCAGTGTTAATTGAATTCAGATCGTTGGCAATTGCTCCCGAGACGATGCCGGTCACGCCTTCGGGTTCTGTCGCCGGTGCTTGAGCAACACTCCATGCCGCATTGCGATTGAAAAACAGCGTCGCATCGTCGAACTGATATCGGCCATAAGTATTGGTTTGAACGCGGAAAAGATCTTCTGGATATCTGAAATGCGCAACAAGTTCTTTTGGCGCTTGTGAGACTGATGTAAACAGTTTTGGAAAAACTGCTTTCCAAGTAGAAATAATCGGATCTTTTTCGTCAACAACATAAAACTTCATTGAGCCGTCGTAGGCATCAACAACTACCTTCACGCTGTTACGAACATAATTAAAGTCAGTGTTCAAACCACTTCCGAGAGTCAACTGATCAATGTTCGCTCTTTGCGCATATGGGTATCGGTCAGTTGTTGTGAATGCGTCCAGCACCCACATAACTTTTTTGTCTACGACAACTGGATACGGATCTGCATCTATTTTTAAAAATGGTGCAATTTTTTCTGCTCGTTCACGAATGTTTCGTATGAAAAAAATTTGTGATTGTGGCGTGATCAAGCCTGAGCCAAAAAGGTTGTACTCGCCAAAATGCACCGCGAATGCGGTTCGTCGAACTAAAGATGAAAGTTCGACACCACCGCTACCAGAATATGCTTCGGATTTTTCTTCTGTGCAGGCCTGTTCTGCTTCTCGACTTTTCACTACCGCGTACGAGTCAAGACCCTCTCCGAAATAAAGCTCTGGGCGCTTTACGTCGAGATCGACATATATCGGTCGTCCATCGACGGTGACTTTGCTTGCTGGTGCAACTACGAGTCCGCAACCGTGGGTATATAGAAGGTGACGCGAAACCCATGTGCGGTTGGGGATGCCTGCTGTATTTAATTCACGGGCAGCAACTAAAACTTGTTGAACGCGTCCATCAATCGCATATCGGTCAACATCAAGGTCACGAATTGCATAGTACGAAGTCTGTCCTTCGTCCAGAACGAATCGATCACGCATTTGCAACGGGTCAAGTTGCCGAACATCGCGTAATGGCTCGGTATCGGACGAAACATCGGCTGCTGTGATCTCGTCATACTTAACATCAACCTGTTTGACATCACTAAGACCCATTGCGTTCTTAGTCGCCGTTAAGTTTCGGTCAATATATGGAAGTTCTTTCGTGCTGACATTGGGCTGTACCGAAAACCGCTGTACAAGCGATGGATAAATCGTCCCAGCTACAAGGGCAACCACTACCCACAACACAGTCGCCAAAACAGGCAGACGCCAACCTTTTTGCAACACGTTCCATAAAAACAGTGCGGCAACTGCGAGCGAAACAAGGATCATCAAACTTGTGGCCGGAAGTTGCGCAGTCACATCTGTATAAGTTGCACCTTGAACTACACCTCTTGTTGAGCGCGTGAGATCAAATCGACCCAACCAATATGAGACGGCTCGCGAAATCGCGATTAGTGCAAACAAAACCGAAAGGTGAGCCTTGGCCTGCGGTGACACATGACGACCTTGAGTTTGCATCTGAATTGAACCATTTAAATAATGGACCATCGTCGTGACAAGCGCGATCAAAATTAACGCGGCAAGCGACCAACCAACTAAAAACTCGAAAAATGGTAGACGAAAGATGTAGAAACTTAAGTCTTTGGCAAACAACGGGTCTTTAATGCCAAATGATTGCGAATTACGAAACAATTGCCAATCTTGCCATTGCGCTGATGCCGGCAACCCAACTAAAAGTCCAAGCACAACCGAAATAACTGTTCGCACCAACCACTTACGCTTGGCAACCAATTTTCGATATCCATCAAGTGCGCGCTGCTCTTGTGAGACAGGCATTGTTTCGGGCGATAACCGATCGGCGAGCCACAGATTTATCAACATTGCCAACGAAAAAATTGCAACGAATACAGCACCAAGAGAAACTTTCGTTGCAAGTACGCCCCAGAAAATATCTGTTCGCCCTAAAACGTCGTGCCAAAGCAGATCAACGTAGAAGCCAGAAAGACTTCGCGCAGATATTCCGCCAACTACAAAAATTGCAAAGATCGCTGTCCAAATGGCGCGACCTTTTTTAAAAGCGTTAAAACCAAAACCACCGCCACTTGGGTTGCGACGGGCTCGAGAAAATCCTGGTAAGTCGGAGGGGTTCCGCACGATTGAAAGACTAGCGGGATGACGGAACTACGAGACAGCGACAACCTGGGTGTGCAACAGGATGTTCGTGTCCAGTAGGAAAGTATTCACCTCGTGCAATTGCTCCTGCAAGAGAATTATCTTCGGCGTCTGAACATGCTGGACCATTTGGATCAACCATCCAACAAACTTTCGTACCAAAGTCAAGAACTAGATAAGCGCCGCGACTATATGCGAGACGCGCGATGTCACCAACAAGTTTGTCGATTTGTTGCATTTTCCATTCACGATAAACGGTCCGAATCAAACTTGACATCTCGTTGCTGTCGCCCGCACTCTTTTCAACGCATTTCTGAATTCGTGTGCGAAGTGGTAACACGATCGTGTCCGCGAGATTCTTTGACATCACTTGCATCACGGTTGTATTGCTGACTTTCTTTCGCAGATCAGCCTTGAGGCTTTTTGTAAGCGACTGAGCACCTGCCATCGCTATTTCTATTAGGTCTTTGCTTGTAGCTTCAACAAAAGACTGAACTTGACTATCGAAACTTGGAAGAACCGTCTCTAAGGCAACTTGTGCTTTTTTGGACTGCAAATAGTTGAGCACTGAATTTTCTTCATCGGCTAATACGCGCCTAAGTTTTTTGCCGAGAAGTTCAATCATCGGTGCGAGCGACTCATCTCGCTTCGTGAAGACTTTTGTGTCAGGTTTCGGTGCTTTCTGCTCGTTGCTTGCAGTATCTGGTGTTGATTTTATTGGCGACTCAATTGGTGACTCAGTTGGTGCAACAGGCTTGATTGAGGTTGCAACGGTTCCCGTTCCAGCCTGACGCAATTTTGCAAACAAATCATCTACTCCAGACTTTTTAGGCACAGCTCGAGCCTTTTCAGTCTTTGGTTTTGGAGTCGCTTTTACCGCTTCTAAAACTGGTTCTTGCTTCTGTTCTGGCTGGACAGTCCGCACTGGCTCAACGGTCTGCACTACTTCTTCTAGTTGCTGATCGCTTGTCGGCGCATCAGTCGGCGAGTCAGCCGGCACATCAGTTGACGGATGCAGGCGTCGTGAAGTTCGACCGAAAAGTTGAATCACATTGGCTCGATGACCTGCGTCTGGCTCATCAGTTTTTGTCTCTGGGCGAACTTCTGACTTAACTTTCAGTGGTTCTTCAACTATCTTTTCGACCGGCTTCTCGATTGGTTTTATAACCGTCTTCTCAACTGGCTTTTCAACTGGTTTTTCAATTCTTTGTACGGGATGTTTCTCAACTTCAAGTTCAGGAACTAGATCAGGCTCCTGTGTCAGAAAAGGTTGTTGAACTGTTTCAAGTTTCGACAAATCAGTAACAACGGGAATTGAATGTTCAGAAGTATCGTCTTCAAATTTTTCACGATCAAACTGAACTACATTTTGAATTTTTCGATCAACTACTCCCTTGGGAATAGCTCGCAGTAATTCTCCATCTGCATCATCAAATTCTGTCAAATCTCCCATGACATCATTCGCCGCCAAGCGAGCCCGCTCGAACGCCGACATCAGTCGATCACGATCACGAACTAGTTGTTCAATTTCTTGTTTGGCAAGTTCACGACGGCGAGCGAGTTCGGACAACTTTTTTTCACTATATTCTCGGGCCTCGTTAACCATTTCTCTACCCTGTTGCTTGGCAAGTTCAATTTCTGATTCGCTGTCTTCCAAGGCATCGCTGAGACGACGAGCAACTTCAATATCTGCTTGTTCATGCATTCTTGCGACTTCAAGATTTGCATCGCGCACCAAGCGTTCGGCTGATTCAGCGGCTCGCACACGCATCTGTTGTGCTGCCTCGCGTGCCACAGAAAGTACTCGAGCAGTTTCTTCACCCAAGAGAGTCGTCACGGTCGCTTCGTCAAGCACACCCGGGTCGGATAATCCGCGAGTCTGCATTGCTCGCATTTCACTTTCTAAAAATCGCTCTCGTTCTTGTAGTCTTGCCAACTCGGCAGAAACCATTCTTAAAAAATCACGAACTTCGCCTTGGTCATAGCCGCGTCGTACTACCTCGAATTGTGCTGAACCAACTGCCGCTGGCGACGACGGATCGGGGCGCAAAAAGGAAATCGCCATATATATAAGGTTAAACCCCGATTAGAGCTCTATCGCGTCATTAGAGATGTCGCTTCCCCCCAATCCTTTAAGGTATGCCAAAGCTTCGCCAAGATTCGCAACCGTAACGACGGACAATTTAGAACCGGCAACGCGTCTGGCTTCAGCAATTTCTTCCTCTGATTGTGAACTTGGAACAAAAAATACTTTCGCTCCTGAGGCCCTAACCGCAACAGTCTTTTGACGCAATGCCCCGATTGCGCCGACTGTTTCGTCGCCGTCAATCGTTCCGGTCGCGGCTACTTTAAGTCCGCCAGTCAATTCACCGGGTGTCAGTTCGTCAATCAAAGCAAGAGTAAAAGCAAGGCCTGCAGATGGGCCACCAATCAAATCCGTATTTATCCCAACCTCAAATGGCAAAGTCACTTTTCTCGTGTCGGCTGGCCAGACTCCGATGATTGTTCGATTCGGATCGTCGGGGCTAACTATCAACTCAACACGCTTAGTTACTGAGTCAGATGATTTGTGCGGAGTAACCGTTACTGGGACGACATCACCAGGCGAATAATTTGCCATTAGCGGCAATAGATCCGACAATGACGGAATTTCTATACCATCAAATGCCGTGATCGTGTCACCGATTTCAAGTTGTAAGCACGCACTCAAGGGGCGCGGATTTGCTTCGCAGACCAATCGGTCGATGATCAATTCGCCGTAGGCAATCGTTGCGTCATAGCCAAGTCGTCTAAGTGCAACATATTCTGCAATCTGTTTGGCAGTTGACATTGCCTGAAACCCAAGTCGTCTTTGTTCACTTGGTGTTTCGGTGCCAAACTTCTGTTGGCGATTTAATACGTCTACATCTGGGTCGACAACTCCGACAAGTGCATCAAGTGCACTTAGTTTTGATCCGAATGCAGTTACAAATAGAACTGGTGAACTAGTTTTATATCGAGAGGCAAGTTGAAGTGCTGCTTCATCAAACGTAAATCGTGAGGCCACTTGTTCCGCCGAACCAGGCGCTACTTCCCAATAGTTGACACGCACCAACGCCGAAACAATGATCGCTCCAGTAATCAGCCAAACGATTGTCAGCATCGGTATTGCCCACCACATATTCCTTTGACGCGGCGCAATAATCGTTTCCTGCTCGGCAGACATCGGTGGCGATACGCTTGAAGCAGTCGTGGTTGTGTCGTTGCTCATGTCACTTACCGTCTTTGATGTTACGGTCAGGTCTACTGCAGTCATCGTGCTGAGCATGATCACCTTGCGGCTCGTCACAAAAAATCGAAATAGCACCAAAACCCGAACATCTGTCACTCGAGTTGATAATCAAGGCTCCAACTTATCGCTAACCACCACAAATTCTTGGAACATTCGTTCGATCGCGTTGATCGGGTTAACAGGTATCTTTTCTGCGGTGCTACTGGCTGTTTTCACTTCGGTGATCCTTGCAGTCTTAATCTCTAAACTCACCGGATCAATGGGTCAATAGCAAATGAAAATTCTTGTTACTGGCGCTGACGGGTTCATTGGTTCTCACCTGGTTGAAGAACTCATAAAACGAGGACACGAAGTTCGTGCATTTGTTCTTTATAACTCTTTTAATTCATGGGGTTGGCTTGACGATGCTGATAAATCTATTCGCGACAACATTGATGTTTTTGCAGGAGACATTCGTGATCCACATGGTGTTGATGCGGCCGTTGCAGGACAAGAAGTAATTTTAAACTTGGCTGCATTGATTGCAATTCCATATTCATATCATTCGCCAGATACCTATATTGATACAAATATCAAGGGCACGTTGAATATATTGCAGGCTGCTCGAAGGCATTCGGTAACCAGAGTCGTCCAGACTTCGACAAGTGAGGTTTATGGCACGGCTCAATACATTCCAATTGACGAAAAACATCCGCTCCACCCGCAGTCGCCGTATGCCGCATCGAAAGTTGGTGCAGATCAACTCGCTTTAAGTTTTCATGCTTCGTTTGATTTGCCTGTTGGGGTTCTTCGACCGTTCAATACCTATGGTCCCCGACAATCGGCGCGAGCAGTTATTCCAACAATTATCAGTCAACTCGCAACTAATCGGGAAGTGAAACTTGGTGCACTCTCACCAACGCGGGATTTCACTTTTGTTAAAGACACGGTGGCCGGCTTTATCGCTGCTGCTGAGAGTGATGCGATCGTTGGTGAGACAATCAATCTTGGAAGTGGTTTTGAAATCTCGGTAGAAGACACTGCCAAGACAATTGCCAAATTGATGAATGTTGATTTAAAACTTGCAACCGATAAACAACGCGAGAGGCCAGAAAATTCCGAGGTTGAAAGGTTGCACGCGTCAATCGAAAAAGCAAAAAAACTTCTCAAATGGCAGCCCAACTTGAGTGGCGTTGATGGTTTCAAAACCGGACTAAAACAAACGATTGATTGGTTCTCTGACCCGATCAATTTGGCACGCTACAAAGCAGATCGCTACAACATTTAAATAGATGGCGACCTACGATCTAGCAACTCAAGAATTTCTTAAAGTACTGACTTCAGTGCTCGGGCCAGTTAAATCTTCGGCTTTGGCGTTGCACGAACCAAATATCGGTGAACATGAGCATCAACTTGTTGCACAGTGTCTCTCGAGTGGATGGGTTTCTTCGGTCGGAGCTTTCATTACGCAATTCGAAAATCAACTTTCAAAAATAACTGGTGCGGCACACGTCGTAGCAACAGTTAACGGAACCACTGCCCTTCACCTCGGTTTATACGCAGTCGGAGTAAAACCAGGCAACGAAGTTATTGTTCCAACTTTGAGTTTTGTTGCAACTGCCAACTCGGTTGCACATTGTGGTGCGATACCACATTTTGCAGACAGCAGTTCAGAAACTTTGGGTATGGATCCGATTGCTTTGCGAAAACACCTCGCGTCAACCACAACTAAACGCGGGGGTGATCTGATAAACACGAAAACTGGCAACCGAATCGGCGCAATTGTGCCGATGCACGCCTTTGGGCATCCAATGCAAATCGATGAGCTTGATTTAGTTGCTAAGGAGTTTGGTCTGCCAATAGTCGAAGATGCCGCCGAATCACTCGGAAGTTATTTCGGAAAGAAACACACCGGCACCTTTGGTCGATGCGGAGTTCTGAGTTTCAATGGCAACAAAACCATTACGACTGGTGGTGGTGGAGCGATTTTTACCGATGATGAAGTGCTTGCAACCAAAATTCGCCATCTTGCAACGACAGCCAAAATTGCTCACGAATGGGAATTTATTCATGATGCGACCGCCTGGAACTATCGGATGCCAAATTTAAATGCTGCTCTAGGTTGCGCTCAACTTGATCGACTAGATGAATTTTTGAAAAATAAGCGAAACCTTGCAAAGAAATATCAAACCGCGCTGGTTGACGCCCAGTTTCTTAAGTTTGTCAGTGAGCCGACTGGAACAACTTCTAACTATTGGCTGAATACTTTTCAACTGGTGCAACCAGATTTGCAGACACGAAACGAATTGCTTGCAGCGGCAAGAACGCAAGGTTACTTATGTCGCCCCGCATGGAACTTGCTCCACAAACTACCGATGTATCAAAATTCACCGAGAGCCGAATTACCTGTTGCTCAGATGCTCGAGAATTCTCTGATTAATGTGCCAAGCAGTGCAAACTTAGGGTCATGAGTCGCAATCGAAAAATCTGTGTAGTTACCGGAACCCGCGCAGAATATGGTCTGCTCGCACCATTAATGACTTTGCTAAAGCGAGACCCCAAAATCGACTTTCAACTCGTTGTCACGGGATCACATTTATCTGCACAACATGGTTCAACAATAAAGTTTATTGAGCAAGACGGCTTTTTTGCCGACGCGCTAATCGACCTAGATCTCAAGGATGACTCGGTTCTTGGTGTTGCGCACGCACTCGGCCGAGCGACATCGCAAATCGCCGACGCATTTACAAATCTCAAACCTGATTTAGTCGTTGTTTTAGGTGACCGTTACGAAATTCTTGGTGCCACACAAGCGGCATTAATTTTAGGAATTCCGATTGCGCACATTCACGGTGGCGAAGTAACGACCGGCGCCTTTGATGACAGCATTCGACATGCAATCACCAAAATGTCAAATCTACATTTTTGTGCGGCAGAAGAATATCAACGCAGGTTGATTCAACTTGGTGAATCACCACAAACAGTCTTCAATGTTGGTGCACTCGGTATTGATGTTTTGATAAATCTTGAACCAATGACGCGCGACGATTTGGTGTCCGTTGTTGGCGTTGCACTCGGGTCACCACTCTTGCTGGTTACCGTGCACCCAACAACTCGCAGTGATATGTCGATACCCGAAGAACTTGAAGAACTGCTGCGTGCTCTTGAAAATTTTGCTGAGTCAACAATTATTTTCACTGGTGTCAACGCTGACCCCGGTCACTTGCAAGTAAATAGTGCGATCAAAAAGTTTGTTGCCGCTGATCCGCTACGACGAGTTGTGCACGACTCACTCGGCCAAAAGAACTATCTCAATTTAATGCGAGTTGCCGATGTCATAATCGGAAATTCTTCAAGTGGCATTATTGAGGCTCCTGCTTTGCATGTGCCGACGATAAATATTGGTACCCGTCAAGATGGTCGCCTTCGCGCCGATTCGATTATCGACTGCAAGTTTGAACGAAACGAAATTCGTACCGCGATTGTGACAGCGCTCTCACCTGCGTTTAAGTCGCGTTGTCTCACAACCAACAGCAAATATGGTTCTGGCAATACCGCACAAGTCATCGCCGATACGCTGACAACCACGGAACTGATAACTCAAAAAATATTCTTTGACACGCTGTGACACACTTGGATGACAAATATGCCAAACACCTTTATTATTGCTGAAGCAGGAGTGAACCATAACGGTTCAATGGACTTGGCACGCAGTTTGGTTGATGCGGCAGTTGCCGCTAAAGCCGACGCCGTAAAGTTTCAGTCGTTTGTCACCACCTCATTTGTAACAACCGGTACAAAAAAAGCCGACTATCAAATTGTCCAAACAGGGGGTCAAGAGTCTCAAATTGAAATGTTGCAACGTCTTGAGCTGTCGCAATCGCAACAACAAGAACTATTCAACTATTGCACGAGCCGTGGCATTACATTTCTCTCGACTCCATTTGATGTTCAAAGTCTGAAATTTCTAGTCGGCGACATTGGTCTTTCCGTGATTAAAGTCGGCTCAGGTGAACTCACAAGTGCCCCGTTTTTGTTAGAAGTCGCTCGCTCTGCGAAGCAAATTATTCTTTCAACCGGAATGAGCACAATCGACGAGATTGAGTTAGCACTCGGCGTTATTGCCTTTGGACTGAGCTGCGAGAAAACCCTCAAACCAACAACTTCTGCTTGTAACAAAGCGTTAGCAAGCGAAGAAGGTAAAAAGGCGATCAAAAAGTGCGTAACTCTTTTGCACTGCACGACTGACTATCCAACATCACCACTTGATGTGAATCTTCTGGCAATGCACACCCTGCGCGAAAAATTTAATTGTCAAGTTGGTTTGTCTGATCACTCTGTTGGCACACACATCTCGGTTGCGGCCGTGGCCATGGGTGCAACAGTTATCGAAAAACATTTGACGACCAGCCGCAACTTGGAAGGACCAGACCACAGGGCTTCGCTTGAACCACACGAGTTCAAAATTCTCGTTGAAAATATTCGCGATATTGAACAAGCACTTGGCAGTTCTGAGAAAGTGCCCACTGCAACTGAAATCAAGAATCGACAAGTCGCTCGCCGAAGTATTGTCGCTTGTAGACCAATTAAATCTGGGGAACTTTTCACTACCGAAAATATCGTCGTAAAACGACCAGGTACAGGACAATCACCATTTAAATATTGGGATCTTCTCGGAACTAAGTCCGAGCGCGATATTGCGGAAAACGAATTGATCTAATCAGTGCCAACGAAGTCTAAATATTTAATTGCATGTGGCGGACATGGACGAGTTGTGCTTGATGCATTCATTGCCGGCGGCAAAAAAGTTGACGGCATTGTTGATGCCCAACTGACAATCGGGAATCTGATTTTTGGCGTGCCAGTTGTTGGTAATGACGATTTCATGAAAACAGTTAGCTCAGAAAATTCCGAGTTAATCAACGGTCTTGGGGCAACTAAAAATACAACCGCTCGACAAGAAATTTATAATCGCTGGAGCAATCTTGGTTTCAGATTTATTGGAATGCAACATCCTTCGGCAACAATCGGTTCTGAATGCCAAGTCAGTGCGAGCGCGCAGATCATGGCAGGAGCCGTATTGCAAAACCGTGTGCAAGTTGGCGAAAATGTTGTTGTTAATACTCGGGCATCGGTTGATCACGATGTGTCCATTGGCGATCATTGTGTGATTTCTCCAGGTGCAGTTATTTCAGGTTCGGTAAAAATCGGCCGTGGCTCATTTATCGGAGCAGGAGCTGTAGTTATTCAAGGAATCGAAATTGGAGATAATTGCGTTATTGGTGCTGGCGCTGTTGTCCGCCACAATGTCAAAGACTCTACGGTTGTCGTTGGGAACCCCGCAAAGCAATTAGACAATTAGAATAGAGGCAATGTCTAGTTGGCGAGATGCGCTCGTATCGAGTTCGATGACACTGCGCCAGACAATTGAGGCGATTACGGCCTCAAGTTTGCAAATTGCTCTTGTTGTTGACGAAAATAACAAACTTCTTGGCACTGTTACAGACGGCGACATTCGTAAAACAATTTTGGCCGGCAAAGACCTCAATATCACTGCAGCAGAAGCAATGCGAAAGTCTCCAACTACAAGTTCTGCATCCACGCCACGAACAGTGATCATCAAGTTGATGCGCGAAAAGCGAATTCACCAAATGCCGATCCTAAACGAATCTGGACAAGTAGTTGATGTACTCACAATCGACGACCTGCTCGGGGCTCAAGAAAAATCAAATTCAGTCGTGATTATGGCGGGAGGGCTCGGCACTCGTCTTCATCCATTGACTCAAGACACACCAAAGCCAATGCTTAGTGTCGGTGGCAAACCGATTCTTGAAACAATCATTCAGTCTTTTATTGATCAGGGCTATGTGAATTTTTTTATATCGTTGAATTTTAAAGCAGAAGTAATCTCGGACTATTTTGGTGACGGTTCAAAACTAGGCGCTTCAATCACCTACCTACACGAAACAACTCGACTTGGCACTGCAGGCGGCTTATCGCTCTTACCGAGCGAAGTAAAGTTCCCGATCATTGTGATGAACGGTGACTTGTTGACCCGAATTTCAGTTGATGCACTTGTAGATTTTCATCAACGTGAAAATGCTGTTGCAACGATGGTTGTTCGTGAAGACCACTATCAAGTCCCGTATGGAGTTGTTGAAGTTGATGGCACACAAATAGTCGATGTCAAAGAAAAGCCAATGCAAAGACATTTAGTGAACGCAGGAATCTATGTGCTCAGCGAACAAAGTCTGGCGAACATTCCGCGTGATACTTATTACGACATGCCAACGCACTTTACGAAACTTGCCGCCGACGGGCATCGCACTGCAGCATTTCCGCTCCACGAATATTGGGTTGATATCGGTCGACTTGACGAACTTGAGCGAGCACAACGCGAATGGCCCCGGGAAGTTCAGTGAAGATTGCGATAATAGGCGCTGGATCAATCGGTTCAAGACACGCGCAAATTTTGCGGGATTCGAGACATGAAGTAGTCGTAGTTTCAAGACAAGCAGGTGCAGGGAAATATGAAAAAGTCTCCGTTGCACTTAAGCACGAAAAATTTGAATACGTTGTCGTCGCTAGCAAAACATCGCAACACCTTGACGATCTACGCCAACTCAGTGCTTCAAAGTTTTCGGGCACGGTATTAATTGAAAAGCCAATTCTTATAAATTTTAAAAAGTTTCCAAGAAATAATTTCGAATTTGCGGCAGTTGGCTACAACTTACGCTTTCATCCTGCCATCGCATGGTTACGCGATACATTGCCACAAGTCGGATACATCTCATCTGCGAACTTGTATATTGGGCAATATTTGCCCACTTGGCGCAAAAATGATAAATATCAAAACTCAAGTTCGGCAACTACCGCAAGCGGGGGCGGAGTGTTGCGAGACCTCAGCCATGAACTAGATCTAGCCCAATATTTGTTTGGTGACTGGACTCACTTAACTTCAACTGGAGGAAAGTTCAGCAACCTCGAGATTGAAACAGATGACACTTTTTCTATATTGATGCAAACAAAACTTTGTCCTGCGCTATCAATTCAGTTGAATTATCTTGACCGAATTAAGCAACGAGTGATCACGATCAACGGCGACAAAGGCTCAATTAGAATCGACTTGTTTTCTGGATTGTCACAATTTAATGAAAGAACCCAAGTGTTTGACGTTGGCTCAGATCACACCTACTTAGCCGAACACAAAGCGATGTTTGCTAAAGATCCAAAAACGATCTGCTCGATTGCCGAGGCATTGAATGTTGTGAAAACCATTGAAGCAATCGAAATCGCATCATCGAAACGAAAATGGATAAAAAAGTGAAGATTCTCTGCACGATTTGTGCAAGAGCAGGATCAAAAGGTGTGTCAAACAAGAATCTGCGATTGATAAATGGCTTACCACTGATCGCCTACTCGCTACAACAAGCGGTCGCGTCCAAATTATTTGCACAAATTTCGGTTAGTAGCGATAGTCCAGAAATTCGCGCCGCTGCGCTTACCTATGGAGCAACTTTTGTTGTTGATCGCCCAACGCAGATGGCATCAGACACGGCACCAAAAGTTCCAGCAATACGACACTGCGCTGAAACATCTGAAAAAGAATTTGGCAAATTTGACGTGATTATTGATTTAGATGCTACTGCACCACTACGAATTGTTGCGGACATAGTTGGAGCATTGGACCTTCTCAAAGCAACTGATGCCGACAACATAATCACTGG